>NZ_JAYGGZ010000001.1:0-145652 GCF_034931465.1 Anabaena sp. UHCC 0399
TAACCAATCCATCATTGATTCCCAAGGTCGCGTCATTGCAACCTGGGCGGATGTAATCAACCGCGCTAACTTAGGTATGGAAGTAATGCACGAGCGTAACGCTCACAACTTCCCCTTAGACTTGGCTGCTGGTGAAGTTGCTCCTGTTGCTATCAGCGCACCTGCTATCAACGGTTAATCTTCAAGCTTTAGCTAATCTGATTAAATAAAAAGCGTCTCCTTCACCGGGGACGCTTTTTGTTTTGGTTATATAGTTTGAAGACGCGATGAATCGCATCCCTACAAACATCTATGTACTTAGTATAAGATATATCAAAATCTCTTTAATATATCGTATGTTTACTGTTGCTTTAGAATGGAATACTCAAATAGTATTTAGCACATCATTTTTTATTATTTGAAATATTGTGAAGTCTATTCTAGAATCATACTTAGATCAAGAAGTCTGGATACTGATACGAGATAAATGGTATTTTACAAAAATCATTCGAGTTGGGGATGATTTATTGTGGTTTCAACACAGGACTCACAACAAAGAAACAGAGGAAGATACTTTGTGGGAAATGGTTGTAAAAATCGGTGAAGTAATTGCGATCGATAGAATTATATCTGTTGTTAGTAGAAAACCAGATGTGTTTATCTCACAGCTAATAGAAACCGATCAACCCACAAATAATTACCATAAAGATAATGAAAATTAATTAACTAAAATTAATTATTACGCTATAAGCATACCAACCGCTCTAAGAAGGAAAGAAACACAAGCATTTAGAGTTTGGTAGCAAGAAATATTATCTAAATTCAAAATTTTAGATGTGCGTGAGAGAAATTGCTATTTGGCTTCTAGGACGGGGTTTCCCCGTCCTAATAGTTAACTGGAATTAACCGAAATGCTTGATAATTGCGTCTGCAAATTCAGAACATTTTAGTGGTTCTACGGGTGGTTCAATTAACCGTGCTAAGTCATAGGTGACTTGACTATTAGCGATCGCATCTCCTAAACCTTTTTTAACTAGGTCTGCGGCTTCTTGCCAACCCATGAACTCAAACATCATCACCCCAGACAAAATCACCGAACCAGGGTTAATTCTGTCTAAACCGGCGTGTTTGGGTGCTGTACCGTGGGTAGCTTCAAAAACGGCGCAAGCATCGCCAATATTTGCGCCAGGCCCCATTCCTAAGCCACCGACAATAGCAGCAGCCGCATCAGACAAGTAATCACCGTTTAAGTTCATCGTCGCCAGAATCGAATACTCATCTGGTCTGGTTTGGATTTGTTGAAAGATACTGTCAGCAATCCGGTCATTGACCATGATTTTCTCTTTCCACTTACCGTTACCGTGGGTTTCCCAAATTGAGTTAAGAACCGTTTCCACTTCCTTGACAATTTGGGCTTTCTTCTCTTCGGTAAGACCATCAAAACCAGGATCAATCAAACGGGCATTTTCTTCTAGAGAAATATGGGGATTTTTTTCCTTGTTGCTTAAAATCCAAGATTCCCGTTCGGTGACGCACTCTTGACGAAACTCAGAAGTGGCTAGTTCGTAACCCCAATCACGGAACGCGCCTTCGGTGTACTTCATGATGTTACCCTTATGCACCAGCGTTACCTGTTGCTTGTTTTTAGGTAATAACAAGGCGTGTTTGATGGCACGTCTTACGAGGCGTTGAGAACCTGTTTTGCTGATGGGTTTAATCCCAATACCAGAATCGAGGGGGATTCGCTTTTTCCCGTGTTCTGGGGTGGCGGGAATCAGTTCATTGTTGAGGATAGAGATTAAGCGATCGCCTATTTCACTACCTTGCTTCCACTCAATCCCCAAATAAATATCCTCTGTGTTTTCCCGATAGACTATCACGTCCAGTTTTTCGGGGTTTTTGTGAGGTGATGGCGTACCCGCATAATAACGGCAAGGACGCACGCAGGCATATAAGTCAAAAATTTGTCTGAGTGCGACATTCAAAGACCGAATACCACCGCCCACAGGAGTAGTCAAAGGCCCTTTAATTGCCACACCATACTCTCTAATAGCCGTCAGAGTATCTTCAGGTAAATACTGATAAGTACCGTATAAATCACAGGCTTCATCACCAGCGTAAACCTTAAACCAACTAATTTGACGTTTGCCCTGATACGCTTTAGCTACCGCCGCATCTAGCACTTTTTGCGTAGCTGGCCAAATATCAATACCTGTTCCATCGCCCCGAATAAAAGGGATAATGGGATTGTTTGGTACAACAGGTTCACCATTTTTGAAGGTGATTTTTGATCCAGTTGTAGGGGGGTTAATCTTGTCGTACATACTTCACACACTCCACAAAGGTACGCCGCCAGAGAGAAGATTCTTCTTGTGTAGGCTTGCAAATTTTACTGTAGATATTGGGGATTGGGGACTGGGGAACTCGGGGTCCCCTCTGGGGATAAGGGGCAATGGGGACTGGGAATTTAGGAAAACTTCTTCCTTGTCTTCCTGTCCTTCCCTTACACCTCTGTCACCTGTAACCTGTCCTCTGTCACCTTCTTAATCTCTAATCCCTCAATGAGCAGATATTCCCCCTATTTCCCTTGTACAGCATTTAGGGATTCAAGTGTAGGTTTTCGTGAAATTGTCGCAATTTTGTACGATCAAAAATAGTAAACTACTTTTCGCTATCACTGCTGGATCATAGATAAAGCTAGATAGCCAATTGCTTTTCCACTGACCGCTAACATGAGTAATGGCATGACAGACCCAATGATTGTATCAGGCACTGCTAATGAAATTGACTCCCTTCGACAAAAGTTAATCGCTGGGTCTATGCAAGTCCAACAACAGATCATCCCACAATTAGCTGCTTTGGGTAACGAGGGATTAAATGTGTTGTCAGAGTTTTTATTGCAACGTCGCGATCGCCCAGCTACTTGGGTTGAAGGCAAAGCCTATCAATTCCTCTACAACTCTGATGCACCCCAAGCCCAAGAATTTCTGCAAAATTATTTTCCTGAAGGAATTGTACCTCTAAAATCAGAGGCAGGAGTTAATTATAATTCTTTGCAACAGTTACTGGCTGTCCAAGACTTTCAAGCAGCTGATCTCATGACTATTCAACAAATGTGTGAGGTTGCAGGGGCTACGGCAGTACAGAGAAAATGGCTGTATTTCACTGATATAGATAATTTCCCCACTGTTGATTTACACACTATCAATAATCTGTGGATAGTTCACTCCGAAGGTAAATTTGGTTTTTCAGTACAACGAGAAATATGGTTAAGTTTGGGCAAAAATTGGGACAATCTCTGGACAAAAATCGGTTGGAAAAGTGGTAATAAATGGACAAGATACCCTAATGAATTTACCTGGGAAATGAGTGCGCCTAAAGGTCATTTACCGCTATCAAATCAATTGCGGGGAGTGCGTGTAATTGCTTCTTTATTTGCTCATCCTGCATGGTCTAAGTGAAGGGCATGGGGGTAGGGATTTGGGGAGGAAAAAACCTCATAACTATTAACGAAACAAGCAGGAGTTTATTTTATTCCTAGAATCAGAGAAATCAGGAAATTTTTTCAGTCATCGCTAGTTAAACATCTCAAATCTAATTATGGCAAGAGTTCTTCTAGAAGATATTAAGCGTAAATTTAACAATGTCACCGCGATCGAGGATATTACCTTTGAAATTCCCGATGGTGAGTTTTGGGTGTTAGTCGGCCCTTCCGGTTGTGGTAAATCAACAATTTTAAGGACGATCGCGGGTTTAGAAACTGCCACATCTGGTAAACTCTTTATTGGCGATCAATTGGTAAACACCGTCCCAGCAAGAGCGCGAGACGTGGCGATGGTGTTCCAAAATTACGCGCTTTATCCCCATCTGACTGTGGGTGAAAATATCGCCTTTGGGTTAAAAATGCGGAAAGTTGACCCGAAAATCATTCAAGATAGGGTGGTGAATGTAGCGCGATCTCTATCTTTGGAACACTTATTAGACCGTAAACCCAAACAACTATCTGGTGGGCAACAACAACGGGTAGCATTAGGGAGAGCGATCGCCCGTGAACCCCAAGTATTTTTATTAGATGAACCCTTATCTAATTTAGATGCTCAATTGCGAGATGATACCAGGGCAGAATTAAAACAGCTACATCAACAATTAGGCGTGACAACTATTTATGTCACCCATGATCAAGTTGAAGCCATGACTTTAGCAGATCAGATTGTGGTACTTAATCGGGGAAGGATACAACAAATTGGCGATCCTCAAACGATTTATGCTCGTCCTGCTAATCAAATGGTGGCAACTTTTTTAGGTAGTCCACCCATGAATATTTTGCCCGCTATTTATAAAAATGGTTGTTTTGATGTGAGTGGGCAATTAATCGAAATTCCCCCATTCATCCAAGATAATTTGCAGATACCTCAAGGACAAAGCATTGATTTGGGCATTCGTCCAGAACACATGACAATTAGTGAAGACTCAGGACTCTCAGTAGAAGTGAAGGTGATCGAACCTTTAGGAAGAGAAACCTTAGTGCGTGCTGGGTTACCTGGTGCTACGACGTTGCTAAATATTCAATTGAATGGTAATGTGCGTCTTCATCCAGGCGATCGCTTGCATTTACAACTAGATTTACATCAGTTATTTGTATTTGATCCCAAGACTGGAGATAGACTTTTACCTCAAGATTAAGTGTAGCTTTAATGTCAATTAATACAACATAAATTAGTTACTGTTTATACTAGTTTCGACCCTACTGAGAACTTCTAGGTTGGGCATATTTCATCCGATTACGCCCATCTAATTTAGCCGCATACAAGGCTTGATCAACCAATTGCAGCATCTCATCGCTGGTTGTTCCATGATCAGGAAAAACCCCTACTCCACCCGAAACTGTTGCTTGTATTTTTTTGTTACCAAATTCCAGTCGCGCAGCTTGGAAGGATAAGCGAATTTTTTCAGCACGCTGAAACGCTTTCTCTAGTGTTACACCAGGTAAAGCCAATACAAACTCCTCGCCACCATATCGGCAGATGATATCTTGAGAGCAACAATAGTGACGCAGAAACTCTGCAAATAACTTAATCACGCGATCGCCAGCTTGATGTCCAAACGTATCATTGATACTTTTAAAATAATCAATATCCATAATAACCAAAGCGACTGGATAAGCATCTCTCATTGCCACTAGCAATTCTTGGGGAAATATCTCGTCAAAATAACGGCGATTAAACAATCCTGTTAGTCCATCTCTGATCGCCTGTTCCCGTAGATGAATTTGTAAGATTTCAATTTCTAGTACCTGTTTGTGCAAACGTTCATTCGCCTGTCGAAGTTCAGATTCAGCTAGATAACGTTGAGTAATATCACGCAAAACCAGTAGTCGACCTGTTAATCGCGTGCAATCGTCGTGTATTGGTTTTAGCCATAGTTCCACATAAAGGGGTATTACCGAATCCATTAATATCTCTGTTTTAATACTTTCGTGAATGTGGTATTGCTTCACGATTTCTGGCCATTTTGCCAACACTTGATCAGCTGACTTACCAATGTAAAATCCTGTTGCCCCAATGAGATGTTTTGCCGCCGGATTAATATCAATAATGCGGTTTTTTCTGTCTAAAACCAAGACACCATCGCTCATTTTCTCAATCAATGTGCTACGGGCTATAGGCACGAGATCAAACATCCGAAAGCGAAAAAGATTAATAAAATGGAATATCCCGGTCAACATGAAGGTCATCGGCGTAATGTTTAGACCTGGAGGCGTGAGGCGTAACATATATAAGCTAGCCCCCAACAGTGGTAATAATGCACCAGCTAATGCTGTGATAGATTGCTGGCGATAAAGAACTGATGGCAGTAGGACTTTGGGAACAAGTAAAAATGTGCCTGCAAGTGTATAGACGTAAACACAGGCCATAATCCAAAAAAAACCGATATTGTGTTGATAAATTACAAACTTGCTTTCCTGTGGGTCATGTAAAAAACCATACCAGACTAAATCATGCCATTCGTTAGTTGCTACCAAAGCTACATTGAAACTAGGGATAACCCATAGCATCGCTGTATTTCGAGGCGTTAGCCAGTAACTATTGTTGGTGAAGTGAATGGCAAAAATTAGGAATAATGTGATTACACTACCTGAACCGACATACTCCCACTTTGACCAAAATATTTTTTCTGGTAGGCTGATGACAACTGCTTCCATAGCTGCAACTGTAGCGTATCCTGCGATCGCCAGCATCATTCCAATAAAAGGGTTGCTAGCAGTAGAGATAGAGCGACGCTGCCAAGTTGCAAAGGCTACCGTAGCCGAAATTATCGCAGTCAAGCAAAGCAGAACAAAATAGAGATTGTACTGAAGCAGCATGGTGATGCAACATCAAGAGATGACTCCATCATCTGGAATTAACAATTCAAAATTAAAGAATTTTCAGCCTGGAATTTAAACCCCCACTGAAAATATGCTACCTGTAGACATATGGGTCTTAAACCCTTGTATCTACGATAAGCCTGAGCTAGTTATTTCTGGCGTTCGAGTAGTTTTATGGTGAAAGCATATCTGGCAAATCATTATAAGAAATTTGTAAAATTTTATTTAATTTAGTTATTTTACTGAATAAAAACTAGAGAAGTTATACGGATTTTTATGTAAATTTACTATTATTTTATCTCTTTTGCCTTTCATCTCCATACGCAAAGAAGTCGAGTATGGAGATGAAAGGCAATTAAAATAGCTACTTAAGCTACTGGTTGTATTTGAGATTTCCTTAACTCACTAGGAGCAAATGCACCATTTTCTGTGATGATGGCTGTAATTAAATTGGCTGGAGTCACATCAAAAGCTGGGTTATAAAATTCCACGCCGGATGGTGTCAGCATGGTATCACCAACTTGATAAATTTCCTCTGGGTTGCGTTCTTCAATGGGAATTTGACTACCATCAGATAATTCAAAATCAATGGTAGAAATAGGTGCTGCCACATAGAAAGGAATATTATGTGCCTTAGCTACAATGGCTAAACTATAAGTACCGATTTTATTAGCAGTGTCACCATTAGCAGCAATGCGATCTGCACCGACGACGACAGAGTGAATTAAACCTTGCTGCATACAATGGGCTGCCATGTTATCGGTAATGACAGTTACAGGTATACCTTCTTGTACAGCCTCCCAAGCGGTGAGTTTTGCACCTTGCAAGCGGGGACGGGTTTCATCAGCAAACAAACGTGCTAAACGTCCCTCACGCCAAGCCGAACGCACAACCCCCAAGGCTGTACCATAACCAGCCGTAGCTAAAGCCCCAGCATTACAGTGAGTTAGTAGTGTTAGCTTGTCTGGGGTTTTGGGTAATACTTGCAAACCATGATCGCCGATCGCTTGACAAGTTTGCAAATCTTCCGCATTAATGGCTTGGGCTGTTTGCAATAAAGCTTGTTGAATTTCTGCTACTGTTCCTAGGGTGGCGTAGGCAGTTTTGATCATCCGACTAATTGCCCAAAATAAATTTACGGCTGTCGGACGAGTAGCCCGCAATAAATCAGCGACTTGTTCTAGTTGTGCTAAAAATTCGTGGCGATCGCTTGTTGCAATTTCTCTCGCCCCCAAATACATCCCATAGGCTGCTGCTACACCAATAGCTGGCGCACCCCGGACAATCATAGTTTTAATCGCCCGCGCCATATCTTCGCTACTGTGAATCTCTACAACCGCATACTCATTAGGCAAACGGGTTTGGTCAATTAGTAATACTGAATTATTCTGCCAAATAACAGGGTAAATCATAGGAAGGTAACAGGGGACAGGGGACAGGGGACAGGGGACAGGGGACAGGAGATTGAGGAAAACTTCTTCCTGGTTTTCCTTGCCTTCCAGTCCCCATAATTTCTTCACTGCGTGACGCTAGCGCGTAGCTTGCTTTGCTATGCAGGCGTAAGCCTAACTCCGGAGGAGTACAATTTTGAATTTTGAATTGATTTATTGGGGAAAGTTGGCAATAATCATAGCAATTTCTGGGTGATTGTGAGCGATCGCTTCTGGTGCATTGCCAAACATTGCCAATAGTTGGTTTTTGTGTTCTACTGTGCCATTTAACAGTAGTAAATCATTGCTTTTGAGTAATCGTGACACTTGCCTAACAAAGTTACCCCGTACCTGTTGAATCGGTGTGTCTGGGGGTAGTTCAATATCAGTTAACTCACCAGTTGCTCCTCTAATTGATACGACTTGTAACAGTTGTAACGATGCTTTGAGTTCGGTGGCTAAATTTTTAGCTAGTTGAATACTTTCTTTAAAAGAATTTTCACGAGTTTGTTGGGTGGTGAAAGCCAAAAATACTCGCTTGGTATGTTCAATTGGTAAGGGAAAGCGAGATACCAATACAGGGACACTACTACGCTGTACAATTTTATCGATAACACCGCCAAATAGATTTTCTTGATAAGTCGAGTAACCTTTCCAACCGCAGATAATCACACTTGCTTGCTTTTCTTCAGCAACGCGGGCAATACCTTTATCAATCGATTCATCAATTCTACCGATAGGGGTGACATTGGCAACTGCTGCATGGGCGATCATTTCTGCCGTTGAGAGGAGTTGGCTTTGTCTGGCTTTCGCATCAGGGGAAATAGGGGTCTTTTCTTCTAAGAGAACATGAAGCGGTAAGAGAGTTCCATTTGCTGATTTTGCCAGAATAATGGCTAATTTGAGGAGATTATCTTCTGTGCTGGGGTTAGCCACTGGGACTAAAACGCGATCGCCTATACTACTAATGTTTTGCAGTTTTTGGGTACTAGTTGCTTCTGGCTTAAGTTTTTGTCCCCACTGATTTGTTACCCAAGGGGAAGCAATACAAGTAACTAGAATCATGGCAATTGTGCCATTAACTGTCAGTTCATCAACTAACTTGATATTATAAGCAACAGTGATGGCTGCCAAAGTTGATGCCGCCTGTGCCACCGACAGCCCAAACATCACCATAGTATTGTTAAAGTCAAAGCCAAATAACCTGCCCACACCCCAGGCAGGAAGGTACTTGGCGACAATTGCCACAGTCACCATCACACCAGATACTACCAGCGATCGCGGTTCTTTAATCAAAATGCCAGGATTAACTAACATCCCTACAGAAATCAAGAAGAACGGGACAAACAAGGTATTCCCGATAAATTGAATCCGATTCATCAAAGGGCTAAGTTGAGGAATTAGCTGCGTAATAGCTACCCCCGCTAAAAAAGCCCCAATAATCGGCTCAATTTGGACTAATTCTGCCCCATAGGAAACCACAAACAAAGTAGCCAAAACGAAGGTAAATTCTGCCCCTTCATCATGGCCAAATCTCTGAAAAAACCATTGACCGATACGAGGTACACCCCATAAAGTCAAAAAGGTGTAGATGATCAAAGCGGGAATCAGAAACAGCCAAAAACTCAGAGTTAAATTACCTTGATGCGCTCTGACTACTACTGCTAATACCAAAAGTGCCAAAATATTGGTAATTAATGTGCCGCCAAGAGTAGTAGTTAAAACTTGAGAACGCATGATGCCCAATTTGCTGGCGATAGGTAGTGCGAGTAAGGTATGGGAAGCGAAACAAGAAGCCACCAAAACCGCAGGTAATAAATCGTAACCAATACCCATCATGGCTGCTGTGCCTAATCCCATCGGCACAAGAAAAGTAGCAACTCCAAAGATAACTGCCTTATCAGCATTGTATTTTAGGTCATCTAAGCTAGTTTCTAAGCCTGCCATGAACATGAGAAACAGCAAACCCACAGTACCCAGCAGGACAATTGTTTTATCCCGTGCCAAAAGTCCTAGTCCATTGGGGCCGACTACCACACCCGCCAAAATTAAGCCGACAATCCCAGGTAGCCGGATTTTTTCAAAAAGTAGGGGGGCAATTAGCATAATCCCCAAAATCATCAAAAAAACGGGTACTGGGTCTTTAATCGGTGTTGATAACACTGAAGCTATAGAAGCATGAGTTATACCCTGCCAGAGAATTGATTGCATAGTGGTAGGGAAATTATAGTTAGTTAAACTGACTCACATATTAGTACCATCTTCAACGAGCGATCGCATCACCACTAAAGTCAGCTTTATGGCGAGCAACCCAGTAACTTATGATTAATCAATACCTTTCTAGATATATTGACAATTTTTTAGACAATAAATTTTACGTGTCTCAGGTATGACTTCAAACAATTTAGACGTTTAAAGTCCCATTCTGATAAAAAAATAACCCCTAAAAACAGGGGTTATTAATCACTAAATACCTGATCAACTAAACAACAGCAGATACTTTTTGCTGAAAGAAAGCTGCCAAAACTCTTTCCGCTATTTGACGACTAGTTAATCCTAATTCTGCCTTTGATTCATCTGGTGTAGCGTGTTCGACCAACACATCTGGAATCCCAATGCGTTTCACAGGAACTACCACATCAGCATCTAGCAAGGCTTCTGCTACGGCTGAACCAAAGCCACCCATCACACAGCCTTCCTCAAGAGTAACCACGCGCCCAATCTTCTGAGCCAAAGGTACAATCAACTCTGTATCCAAAGGCTTAACAAATCGGGCATTAATCACAGTCGCTTCAATACCGTGTTCACTGAGAATTTCCGCCGCCTGCATACTGGGATAAACCATTGTGCCATAGCCAACGATTAACACATCATCACCGTTTCGGAGAATTTCACCCTTACCGATTTCTAAAGATTCCCAACCTTCTTCCATCAGAGGTACACCGTGGCCGTTACCTCTGGGGAAACGCATAGCAATAGGGCCACTGGTATGTTCAATACCAGTGACAATCATGCGTTGCAGTTCTGCCTCATCTTTAGGGGCCATCAGCACCATATTAGGAATACAACGCAGATAAGCAATGTCATACATACCTTGATGGGTAGGGCCATCCGCACCCACAATACCTGCCCTATCTAAGCAAAAGAATACTGGGAGGTTTTGGATACAGACATCGTGAATGATCTGGTCATAAGCCCGTTGTAAGAAGGTAGAGTAGATAGCAACCACAGGGCGCATACCTTCACAAGCTAATCCCGCCGCTAGGGTGACAGCGTGTTGTTCTGCAATACCGACATCAATATATTGATTGGGTAATTTGACTTGCAGTTTGTCTAAACCTGTTCCTGTCGCCATCGCCGCCGTAATCCCAATAATTTTGGGATTTTGTTCGGCAAGTTTGACGAGGGTGTGAGAAAAGACTTTGGCATAGGAGGGGGGTTTCGGCTTGTTGGAAGGAATCGCTTTGCCAGTTGTCAAGTTAAAAGGGGTTTGGGCGTGATAACCTACTTGGTCTTTTTCCGCGATTTCATAACCTTTACCCTTAACTGTTGACACATGGACTAAAACTGGCCCAGCAATTTGATGTGCTTGTTGGAAGGTGGCAATTAATTCTTCCAAATTATGCCCATCTACTGGCCCCATGTAGGTAAAGCCCAGTTCTTCAAAAACTGCCCCTACTTTGGGAACAGCCAAACGCTTCATCCCTTCCTTGATGCGTCCTAGTTCGGGAGATAAGGATTCACCCACAAAAGGAATGTGTTTGAATTGTTCCTCAAAATTATCTTTGATGAACTGCACCGGGGGACTGAGGCGCATTTTATTCAGGTAGCGAGGAATTGCCCCCACGTTGGGAGAGATAGACATCTCATTGTCGTTGAGAACCACCAGCAGGTTAGTTTTGGGCAAGTGTCCGGCGTGGTTGATGGCTTCTAAAGCCATACCGCCAGTTAAAGCACCATCACCAATCACCGCCGCAACTTTAAATTTTTCCCCACTCAAATCTCGTGCTAAAGCCATGCCCAAGGCAGATGAGATACTAGTAGAAGCATGACCCGCGCCAAAGTGGTCAAATTGATTTTCACTACGTTTGAGATAACCAGCAATTCCGTCTTTTTGTCGGAGGGTGTGGAAGTTACTGTAACGTCCTGTAATCAGTTTGTGGGGATAAGCTTGGTGTCCTACATCCCAAGTTACTTTATCCCGATCTAAGTCTAAAGTCTGGTAAAGCCCTAGTGTTAACTCTACAACACCCAAACCAGGCCCTAAATGTCCACCATATTCTGCGACTGTTTGCAGGTGTTTATCGCGAATTTGGCGGGCAATCTGTTGCAGTTGCCGGATAGATAAACCGTGCAACTGATTGGGATGGGTGATTTCGCTCAAGTGCATATTATAGTGTTTTCCTCTTTAATCTCTAACTTTCGGTATTTTGATTTTCCCACGGTCGGGTTGCCGATAGAATTAGACTGGTACTAAGTAGCAGTCTAAAATGTATTCTTCTGTAACGGGGAATTAGACACAATACCTTCAGCATTTTTTCTTAGTATTTATGCTGAAAGCTCATACCGCGAAATTACTTTAAAGTATGTATTCAGTTACATTCGAGGACAGTAACAAAATAGACAGTTATTCTTAAAACATCAAGAAAAAGCCCACATTATGGGTGTATCATGTTTTGATTTTTGCTTTTTTATTTTTGCTTTTAAGAACTAAAAAGATGGTGGAGTGTTGGTAACACTGGTAACTTCTGGCGTTTCCGGTTGCTTTTGCTGTCTTTGCAAATATTTACTCAAAAGATAGGCCATATCCCCACGATTCATCGGTCTTAAGGGGGATATATTATTTTGAGCATCAGTGTTAATGAATCCTTCTGTGACTACTGTAGCGATCGCTTTTCTCGCCCAACTAGGTATAGATGCCGCATCTGGGTATGGGGCAAGAATTTCGTTCACAGAATCATCCCCAAACTGAAACACCCCATAAGCTTGGGCGAATATAGCCAACCCTTCCGCCCTCGTCACTCTTTGATTCGGGAAAAACAAATTCCCCCGATAACCTTTCATCACATCTGTTTTTAGCACTGTCTGAATATCTCGATATGCCCAGTGAGAAGAGGGAACATCCGATACAGGTATTGATTTTTCTTGTTTAGCTGCTTCTTGTCTATCTAACTTAAATGCTTTGACTAAAATCGTCGCTAATTCTGCACGACTCACCAACCGTTCTGGATAGAAGTTACCATCAGATGAATTAGTCATCAACTTGGCAGCAACTACCTCTTGAATTGCTTCTGATGTAACTCCCACAGTAGTTTCAGTCACTTGCGCTTGCACAATTACTGGGAAGCTTTGGAGTAGTAGCACTAAAGAAAATGTACTTAACCAAGGACGCATAGTTCTTACCACCGTAAATTTGCTTCTTTGTATAGACAACAACTGACGCATCGCGCACTGATTATGTTGACACATTTTTACTGGGTAAGGTTGCCGAATTTGTGGATTGGGGACTGGGGACAAATTCTACCTTGTCTACCCTTTTTCTTTTTAGTCTCTAGCCTCTAAATTTTGAGAATTGTGCCTGAGTGAATTTTGAAGTGTCAAGGATTGTAGTATAGTCGGCCGTGATAAAGCCTTCTATTTAGTCGAAATTTCAGGAGTTTTGGGAATGACAGGAACAACAGACCCCGTTACTTTAATGAAGCAAGAAGTCGGCAAAGCGGCGGCGGCTTTGGTGAAGTCTGGTTCAATTGTGGGATTGGGTACAGGTTCAACTACAGCTTATACGATTCAATATTTAGGCGATCGCCTCAAGTCTGGTGAACTGACAGATATTGTCGGTATCCCTACTTCATTTCAGTCTGAGGTATTGGCGAAAAAATACGGCGTTCCTCTCACAACGCTGGATGCTGTTGACCATATTGATATTGCCATTGATGGGGCTGATGAAGTTGACCCCAAAAAGAACTTGATTAAAGGTGGTGGCGCAGCCCATACCCGTGAAAAAGTAGTTGATTACTTGGCCAGTCAATTTATTGTTGTGGTAGACAGTGGCAAGTTAGTAGACCGTTTGGGTTCAGTGTTTGCTGTACCAGTGGAAGTTATCCCAATGGCAATTACCCCGGTTACTAATGCTATTAAGCAACTCGGCGGTAAACCAGAACTGCGTATGGGTGTGAAAAAAGCCGGGCCAGTCATCACCGACCAAGGTAACTTTGTCTTAGATGTCCGATTTGACTCTATTGATGACCCAGTTAATCTAGAAAAAGTCCTGAATAACATCCCAGGAGTCCTAGAAAATGGGATTTTTGTCAACTGTGCCGATGTAGTTTTAGTTGGCGAAGTTATAGATGGTCAGCCAGTGGTGAGACAACTTTAGGCTAGAGGATAGGAAGAGATAGGGGAGACAGGGGAGACAGGGGAGACAGGGGAGAAGTTTTCCCCTGTCCCCAATCCCCATTCCCCAGTCCCTATTCCCTATTTTTACCCTGTCCTTGCAAACTTTTCTCCAAGCCAAACAAAGAACGTCCATTATGGGGATATTTTTGTAAATCGGCTCGAAAAACTGGCTCTGCTGCGGCATAATCACCTTTAGCTAACAGTACACCACCCAAGGCTTCCCGTGTGGGGAAGTACCAGTCTGGGGGTTCTACGTAATCTAGGTTATCTTCTGCTACTACGGCTTGTTGTAGTTTGGCGATCGCAGCATTATATTCACGCTGAGATTCGGCAGTCTTGGCATCTAAAAATTTTTGGGCAATGTCTAAAATACGACTGGCAGGTGTAAACCCAATAGTCGCCTCAGATGGCATAATCTGTGTTGCAGCTAGTAAAGCACGGCTTTCATTTGCTGCATCTTCAGGTTTATTTTGGGCTGCGTATGCCAAACCGCGTGTAAAATGCCAAAGTGCATTAGTAGTTGGTAGTGCCGCATCAGGTGCAGGAGTCTGTAAAATTTCGTCCCAATCGCCAAATCGGGCTTGCATCAATAATTTATTCCCTAGGAATCCCTCTAACATGGGCAGATGAGGGTCTATAGAACTAGCATGAGCAACTAATTTATCAGCAGCTTCCAGGGCATCTTCATGTTTGCCTGCCATACTACTAGCTACCATGAGGAAATGCAGATTGTGGGTCAGATATAACTGCGGATAAATACCCTGGACTTGATTGTGACAGATGTAAGGCTCATCTTGCGCGATCGCCTGCTGATTCACTCGCATTGCTCCCGCATAATCACCAACGCGAAAATAAATATGGCCAGGCATATGTATCAAGTGTCCAGCCGCAGGTACTAAGGTTTCTAATCGCTTGGCACTCTCAAGGGCGCGTTCTGGATGTAATGACGCTTCTACTGCATGGATATAGTAGTGATTTGCGCCTGGATGATTGGAATTTCTTTGTAGAACATATTCTAAAACAGCCACAATTTTGTTTGTCCCTGGTTGTGGTTGACCATCATGTGTCCACAATTGCCAAGGATGCAAATCCATCAGGCTTTCAGCATATAAAGTTGCTGCATCTAAGTCATCAGGATAGCGTTGAAATAGACTTGCCATTGCTTTGGCATAATCTACATCTAATTGATGTAAATCTGCATGGGAATTTGGGGAATAACGTTTTGCTAAAGCCTGAATATAGTCTCTTTCGGGAATTGATGCTTGCACAGCCAATTCTAAAGCTGTTTGTATGGCTTGATAAGCAGCTTGTTCTTTTTCACTGGTGACTACTGAATTAATATTAGGGCCGAGAGCAAGAGCAATTCCCCAATATGCCATTGCCATTTGCGGGTCGAGTTCAGCAGCGTGTTGAAAAGAGCGCACCGCTTCATCATGATTAAAGCCGTAAATCAGATTTAAACCTTGGTCAAAAAACTTTTGAGCTTGGGGATTTGGGGTGGAAACTGGATGATGGTATGTTCCCAGCCCTGGAATTAAAGCATCGGGCTGTTTGGTTTGAGCTATGAACTGTGTTCCCCCAGAGGCAATGGCGTTCCCCCCACCGGAGGTGATCGCAGAATTGGGAAAGACTAAAGATAGTACAAGTACCCAAATTATAAATAAGCACTTCATACTCAAGTTACCTGTTTTAAAGCTTTTTATTATTAGCTATCTAAATTACAGCCTCTTGAGTAAGTTATACGCATCTTTCCAATTGCTTAACAGTAGGTAAGCAGGTGGCACACCACCCGCTATAAATGAAACTCCCTCCTTCCTGTCACCTGTTACCTATCTCCAATTAAGCTGCTTCTCTAAGTTGAGTTGGGACATTAACCTCAGACAATGAGAGTGATAGTTGTTCTATTTGAGGTGTGGCGGCTTGTTCTAACACTTGTACTTCTATATTCACACTGACCAAATAACTGCCGGTATCAGCACCAACTGCATCAGCAATTAATTTGGCAATATCTGGACGCTTTGCAGTCAGGGGATCTCTTAAGATGCACCGATCCCATTCGTGTTTGGCTGTGGGGTTGAGATTGAGAATGTAATGCTTCATCATTGGATTAAACCCTTGAATCCCTCTTCCAGAAGACCGTGACATGGTTGTTCTACTAGGCTTTTTGAGTGCTGTGTCTATTATAGTACAAATGTACTAAATTGAGAAGATACAAGCCAAAAATCATCTTTTGGTAGAGCAAGTTAAACTATTCTGATGTGTTCTTAGAGACTAGTTCCCATGAAACGAGCCTTATTAGTTATTGATGTCCAAAACGAATATTTCACGGGTAAATTGCCAGTCACTTATCCATCAGGGAGTTTAGATAAGATTTTGCAGGTGATGGATGCGGCTCAGAACAATAGCATTCCCGTGATTGTTGTCAGACATACACAGCCACAAGAAGATACACCAATTTTTAAACAGGGAACTCCAGAGTGGGAAATTCATTCCGAAATTGCTAAGTATTCCTACGACTTATTAATTGATAAAAAATTACCAGGAAGTTTTACTGGTACAGAATTAGAGCCGTGGTTAAGAGACCAAGGTATTGATACTGTATTGACATACTCCCCAGCCTAAAGGCGTGGGGATTCTAGGCTCAAACAGCAATTGCAGGCATAGCCCGACTTATATCACCTAACCCAATGGTGGATGCCCCAACCATTTGAATATTACGTGCGGCGTTGTTGTCCCTCCCGTTAATTGATTGACACTCCTGGCAACGCCACTGTCTAACCGACAAATCAAGATTTTCTAAAACATGACCGCAGTGAGAACAAGTCTTACTACTGGGATACCATCGGTCGATGAAAACAACCGATTTATTCTTCTTTTTAGCAACCCATTCTAAAATTTGCAGGAATTCACCAAAAGCCAAATCTGATATCTTCCTACCCCAAAGCCGTTGCATTCCTTTGAGGTTTAAAGTCTCAAAACAGAGGATATCAAAGTTGTCGGTCAACTCATGCGCTAGCTTCCAAAACCAATCACGCCGACAATGAGAAATATTCTCATATTTGCGTACCAGATTTTTTCTAGCTCGTTCCCGATTTGATGAACCTTTCATCTTTTTAGAATGAAACTTGCTGGCTTTCTTAACAGAGTTTAGTGATTGCTTGAAAAATTGGGGAGACTCAACTTTAGTACCGTCTGAGCAGGTGAGAAATGTTTTCAACCCAAAGTCAAAGCCAGCGATTTTACCCGTCTTAACTTCGACTTCTGGATTGCTCCCGTTATCAACAACCACAACCATAAACAATTCACCTAACGGTGTACGTTTTATGGTTAAAGTTTTGATTGTTCCATCAATGTCTCTAGACTTCCAAAACTGATAAACCTGATTACCAATTTTTACTCTATTGCCACTCAAAAACTTATAACCAGACTGTTTAAGGGTGAATGACTTATACTTTTTAACTTTCTTAAACCCTGGTGGTCTAACTCCTTTTTTGTTGTGCTTAAAAAATAGTTGGTAGGCTTTCTCAATGCGTTGGCAAATATCTTGTACTGCCTGAGAACCTACTGACTGCCAAAACTGATTACGCTTCCTCAATTTGGCAATGTGTGACTGAAGTTTTGCACAGTTTAAGTGTTTACCCCACATTCGATAGTACCGACGATGAAGGGCGATACAATGGTTATAAATCACCCCAGAAGCATTAATCATTCGCTTGAGGTGTCTATTCCGTTTGTGTTCGTACAGCTTAAACCTTAGTGTTTTCATGCTAATATCATAGCACGATTTGACGGTATTATGACGGCATGAAGAAATTAACTGTTCGGTGTTCTGATGAAGAATATGAAATACTTTTGGCGTATTGCGAAGAAACAGATCGCACTCAAAACGATGTACTCAGAGAGTTGATCCGGAAGTTAAAGAAAAGCCGTCCTAGAAGGACGGGGCTTTAAACCCATTTTGTCAGTAATATCGGGATACATGACTCAAATGTGCTGTGACACTACAGCTAGACAAGCTGCTCATCTCGGTTTTTCTGTAGAGTTTCTCTCCGATGCTACAGGCACTCTCACCTTCACAAATAATGCTGGTGTGGCTACAGATGAAGAACTTCATAGAGCCACTTTAGTTGCTCAAGATGGTTTTTTGAGCAAAATTCTTAGTACCTCTGAATGGATTAATCATCTGGGTTGAGTTTTCAAAGAGGAAGGTCATTAGTCGTTTCTGGTAGACATAAATGACTAATGACAAAGAACAAATGGCGTTGCATAAATGCGGGATGAATCAGTTAAACACGGGTATTTCTCTATACTTTAAATAGTGAAGTAACAAGCGAATTGAGTATTTAAGCATATCTACTGATTTGGAATAGCATAATGTTTTTCGGTGTAAGCGTGCCAGGTAATGACGTAAACGGGTATTTTCTCCTTCAACTCTGGTCATATAGGTTTTGCTGACGATGTGGTCTCCTGGCTCAATAAAACTGGGGTAAACTTTCCATCCATCGGTAACATAAAAATAGCACTGCCAGCAGCAAACAATGTCCCACAAAGGTTTAAATGTTTCAGCACTATGGTCTCCTAAAACCCAAGCTAAAATTCCTTCCCGAAAGTGATTTACTGCCGTCCACAACCAAATTTTGTTTTTTTTGAACCTACAAAGGTTTCCAGTTCATCTAATTCTCCAACTTCTGGGATCTCATTTGGTGGTGCATCTGGAAGTTTTTCGCCAATTTGTTTGAGCCAATAAATTACGGTTGTATGATGAACTCCCTTATCACGCTCGATCGCTCGAAATCCCATGCCATTAACGTATGACCTTAAACAGTCTTGTTTTATCTCATCTGAGTATCCTTTCGGTGGACTATAGGCATCGATAAATTGACGACCACATTTTACACAAATGTGATTTTGCTTACCTCTTCGTTTACCATTTTTTCTAATCTCAGTAGAATCACAGTATGGACAATACACAGTAGAAAACCTCAATTCATCCCTCTATTATGCAACGCCAGAACAAATTACTGTTTAACTAACTTAAGTCAAATTCTCTTTCCTATCATCTGTCACCTGTCATCTATCACCTGTGTTCCATGAGAATTGAGCAACCGAAGGTCGTTAACCCGGATTGCTTGTTGTGGTACAGGAATCTGGACTCCGGCTTGGTCAAAGGCAATTTTCAGACGACGGCGATATTCTCTTGCGACATCCCATTGCTTAAGGGGTTGGGTTTTAATCCATACCCGAATCATTAAACCGCGATCGCCAAAATTATCTATACCTAATACTTGAGGTGTTTCGACAATTTGGCGTTTCCATTGTATGTCTTGATCCATCTCCAAAGCTACGTCTTTAATTAGCTGCAAAGCTTGATCAATATCAGTGTTGTAGTCCACGGGAATTGTTAAATCTGCTCTTGACCAACGGCTAGAAAGATTAGCGACCACTTTAATTTCACTGTTGGGAATAGTGATCAAGCGTCCTTCTGCATCGCGCAGTTGAGTCATCCGCAAATTGAGATTTTCTACTAAGCCGCCGAAATCTCCGACAGCAATCACATCGCCTAGAGCATATTGGTCTTCGATAATAATCAAAAAGCCGTTAATCGCATCTTTAATTAAGCTTTGGGAAGCCAAGGACAACGCCACACCCACTAAACCAGCACCTGCTAGCAAGGGAACAATATCTATCCCAAAGAAAATCAACCCCATTAAGATGCCAACCCCTACCCAGATAATGGTGACAATACTTTTAGTCACCCCAGAAAATGTAGAAACTCGTAGTTGTATACGTTCAGAAGTTTCTGAGTTGAGTAAAGCACCACTGCTAATCAAGGTAGAAGTGAAGCGGTCAATCAGGGCATAACTTAAACGGATCACGACATAAGTTCCCAGTAACACGACACCCAACTTCAGAGGAATTTGAGCGGCGGTGACAATCCCCACTTGTAGTATGCGTGTATAGGGAAATAAACCCAAAATTGTAAAACTTCCACCGCCCCAAATCCCAGCTTGAGTGAATTGAAACAGGCGTTTTTTGACTTCTTGAAAATGCTGGTGCTGCTGTTGATTTAGTTGAGTTGTGATATTCTGAGCGTTGCGTGCAGTTCGCGGAAGTGTAGTTACGGGATCTTTTTTGGCACGTCGCTGCCAGCAATATACCCCCCAACTAGCTACAATAATTGCTAACCCGATACCTCCAGCAATTTTACCCTGATTGATCAGAAATTGAGGTCGTCGCTCTCGTTTAGCTCGTTCTAAGCCTGTTCTTAAATCTTCAGCAATTTGATCTGCCAATGTTGAGGGATCTAGCTGCTGTAGTCTGGCATCTGAGGTAGTCACAGTCATCAAGTATTTACCATTGACTTCAATGATTGGTAATCCGTTGACTGGTCGGGTAGTGACCTCAATTTGTTGTGCATCTGATTGAAAGAATTTTTGACTGATTTGGGCTAAATTCTTTTGGATATTCTCTGAACGATCAGAAAAATTGCTTTTTGATGCTGCTATCTGGAACAAACGGCGACCATCTAAATATACCCAGTCTGAAACAGTTCTGTTACTAGTATCATTGCCTGGACTGCTCGCAGCTGGTAGTTGAGGTAAAAGAGGAATCTGGGCTGTAGCTTTTGGTACAGATACAACAGCGACAACCATTGAACCTGCGATCGCCAAAAATTTCACGCGCACTCAAACACCTCCTAAATTCTAATTAATTCCCTAGTATCCTCTACGATTAAATTCGGTAATTGTACCTATCAAAAGTTGAATTTTTGAGTTTCAGTGTGGTTTTGCATGGTGAAATTATTTTGAGTTACTTGTCTTTAGATAGTTGACAATCGACTTCATCTATCGCGAGTAATAGTTTAGAGAAATCTTTGTAATACTTTTACCAAAAATAAACTTAAAAGAAAAAAGCCAACGATGCAGTTAACATGAAGCTTATCAACCTTCAGGCTAGTTCACGGAAGCTTTGACTAGCTGTTTGGTAATTACAGCCAAATTTCTTGAGTCGTGGCATACTCTAGAGGAGTGCGTGTAAAATTACGTAGCTCTTGTTACTTTTTTTTGAGGAAACTGTTTAATGACCGCAACATCTCCCCGATTAAAGCACGAGGTTAAAGACCTCGGCCTCGCTCCCTTGGGAAGACAGCGTATTGAATGGGCTGGACGGGAAATGCCAGTTTTACGGCAAATCCGCGATCGCTTCGCCATTGAAAAACCCTTTGCTGGGTTACGCTTGGTAGCTTGCGCCCACATTACCACAGAAACAGCACATCTAGCGATCGCGCTCAAAGCTGGTGGTGCAGACGCGCTGTTAATTGCGAGTAATCCTTTATCAACTCAAGACGACGTAGCCGCTAGCCTCGTCTTAGACCACGAAATTCCCGTTTTTGCTCAAAAAGGTGAAGATAACGCCACCTATAATCGCCACGTCCAAATTGCTTTAGATCATCGCCCCAATATCATCATTGATGATGGTAGTGACGTGGTTGCAACTTTGGTACAAGAACGCCAAAATCAAATCAGCGATTTGATTGGTACAACCGAAGAAACCACCACAGGTATTGTGCGTTTACGCGCCATGTTCAAAGATGGCGTTCTGACTTTCCCCGCAGTCAACGTTAACGACGCTGACACCAAGCACTTCTTTGATAACCGCTACGGTACTGGTCAATCTACCTTAGACGGGATTATCCGCGCTACAAATATTTTGTTAGCTGGTAAGAACGTTGTTGTTGTTGGTTACGGCTGGTGTGGTAAGGGTACAGCCCTCCGCGCTCGTGGAATGGGCGCAAACGTCACCGTGACCGAAATCGACCCCATCAAGGCAATTGAAGCCGTTATGGATGGTTTCCGCGTCCTACCAATGGCGGAAGCTGCATCTATTGGTGATATCTTTATTACTGTGACTGGTAACAAGCACGTTGTTCGGGGTGAACACTTCGATGTGATGAAAGACGGTGCGATCGTTTGTAACTCTGGTCACTTTGATTTGGAATTAGATTTAAAATACTTGGCTGCTAATGCTAAGGAAATCAAGGAAGTCCGTCCTTTCACTGAAGAGTATAAGTTGACAAACGGTAAATCCGTTGTCGTTCTCGGACAAGGACGTTTGATCAACTTGGCTGCTGCTGAAGGACACCCCAGCGCAGTTATGGATATGAGTTTTGCTAACCAAGCTTTAGCTTGTGAATACCTGGTGAAGAATAAGGGTAAGTTAGAGCCTGGTTTGCACTCTATTCCTGTTGAAGTTGATCAAGAAATTGCTCGCTTGAAGTTGCAAGCTATGGGTATTTACATTGATAGTTTGACTCCTGAGCAAATTGAGTATATCAATTCTTGGCAGTCTGGAACTTGATACTTTGATTAGTTAATTTTTAGGGGATAGGCTTTCGGGCTTATCCCTTTTTTTGTTTCTCACGCAGAGAAGGACACTTGCGTGGGCGGGTCTCCCGACTTAGGCAAAGTGTCCGTCACGCAGAGAGCGCAGAGAAAGGAATACATTACTTAAAAAATTAGTTATTATGAAATAAGAAATATTATTTTAACCTTCTATGTCAGCGAAGGATTTCTTTCATAACGCGGTTTGTTTAGCCTTAGAAAAAGATAATTGGTTAATTACTGATGATCCTTTATCATTTACAGTAGATGGTCTTGAATTTCGGATTGATTTAGGAGCAGAGAGACTTTTAGCAGCAGAAAAAGAAGGACAAAAAATAGCAGTTGAGATAAAATCTTTTTTAGGTAAATCAACTATAAGTGAATTTCATACAGCTTTAGGACAAACACTTAATTATCGTTATATTTTAAGAAAACAGCAATCTGAACGTATTTTATATTTAGCAATTAGTTATGAGATATATCCAGATTTTTTTCTGATACCGTTGATTTAAGAAATTATTTCTGAACATCAATTAAAATTACTGATATTTGAAAGTATTCAACAGGAGATTGTTTTATGGAAGGAATGAATTATCCTGAATTGGTAAAAACTGTATTAGGAAGACATATAGAAAATCATTCTTCCGAAGGAACAGAAAAGGAGTTAATTTTTGATTGTGAACGAAATAGCTATTTAGTAGTTCATCTAGGTTGGGAAGGTGAAAAAAGGACTTATGGTTCAGTGATTCATGTTGATATTAAGGATGGAAAAATTTGGATTCAAAGAGATTTAACTGAGGAAGGCGTAGCTAATGAATTAGTAGAATTAGGAGTACCGAAAACAGATATTGTTTTAGGTTTTAGATCACCTCATGTTAGACAGTTTACTGGTTTCGCATCGGTTTGAATTTTTTATTTATTGTTCATGTTTGTGTAGCTACGATTTCTACCCAATACTGCTCTTCGATTCTTCGATATAATAGAGGCATTCCTACAAATTTATATTATGCTAACAGTAACCATTGATGAAATACAGAAAAACCTAACAAGCTACCTTCACCAAGTAGCAGCAGGAGAGAGCATTATTATTATGCAAGAAGGTAAACCTATTGCAGAAATTAAACCAGTTTCCCCTAATACTCAACACATGAGACCGTATGGTTTATGTGCTGGTGAGTTTATTGTTCCAGATGATTTTGATTTTACCTTACCTGACGAAATTTTGAATAGCTTTGAGGGTAAATTAAATTATTGTTAGATACCCATATTTTCTTATGGTTTATTAGTGGTGATCCAAAATTACCAATTCATTTACAAAGTATTATTCGTGATTTAAATAATGACATATATTTAAGTTGTGTTCCAGTTTTGGAAGCAACTGTTAAATATCAATTAGGTAAATTACCTTTACCAGAATCACCATTAATAGTCTCAATTTAGATGAAGAAAGTATTGCTCAACTCCTAAATCTGCCATTATTACTAACTTTTGACGGTGCGTTGCACTGTGCGACAACACACTCTACATTAAAATTTCCTAACATACTTTAGTTGTTGTATTATTTTTTACTTAAAATTTTTAAGTAAAACTGATCTGGATACATCAAGAGAATGTTATTTTTTTGTATTTGTGTATACAATATTGATTAATTTTAGATTAAGATATTATTCACATAAATTTAATTACAGTGTCATTTACGGGCTATAAGTACAGCTAAAACTGCCTCATATCCGTTAGATACTCTAATATTTACTTTCACTAAGCATTCTGTCAGTGGTATTGTGAGGAAACCGTCCGATGATTCAAAACTTTGATAGTTCGGAATTTATGGCTAATAGGCAATACCAACGAATTACTCCAACCGTCAAAATAAGGCGTAGTTGGCGTTATTGCTCAGTTGTGTAGGCGAGCGATCGCGTTTTGTCCACCCTAACTGAATCGCATCTGCAATTGCTATAAATTTAATTTTATTAAGAAACATCAAGATTTTGGCAAACTAGAGTATATGCCTAATCAAATATCTACTCAAACCTTGACTACTCAAACTCCTAGTTCATTCCTCACCCTCGCCATTGCCCCAGCAAAAGTGATGCGTGGCGTGCATATATTGCAGTCAGCTGCCTTAGAAATTGCCAAACTTGGCACTCGTCCCTTGATTGTGGCAGGAAATAGCACCCTTGCTATTTTTCAGGAGAGTTTACAGCCGATTTTAGAACACCAAAATCTGCAAGTGACTCCAGCCTCCTATGGTACAGACTGTTCGGAAGCTAGCTTAAAATCTCTGAGGAAAGTAGCAAAAGAACATAAAGCTGATGTGATTATCGGTGTTGGTGGTGGTAAAGCCTTAGATACAGCTAAATTAGTTGCCCATCAATTGCAGTTACCTGTCGCCACCATTCCCACCTCGGCGGCTACTTGTGCAGCTTGGACGGCTTTATCGAATGTCTATTCTGAGGAAGGGGCATTTCTCTATGATGTGGCTTTGTCTCGCTGTCCCGATTTATTGATACTGGACTACGAGTTGATTCAAACAGCACCACCACATACCTTAGTAGCAGGAATTGGGGATGCGATCGCAAAATGGTACGAAGCTTCAGTCAGTAGTGGGCATTTAGAACACACTTTAATTATTGCCGCAGTCCAACAGGCGCGAGTTTTGCGGGATATTTTATTGCAAAAGTCAGCCGCAGCCCTAGAAAAACCTGGGAGTGAAGTATGGCAAGAAGTTGTTGATGCTACTGTCTTACTGGCTGGTGTCATTGGCGGTTTGGGTGGGGCGCAGTGTCGCACCGTTGCCGCCCATGCAGTCCATAATGGTTTAACTCACATTGCTGGACACAGAAGCATCCACGGCGAAAAAGTCGCCTATGGTATTTTAGTGCAGCTGCGTTTAGAAGAAATGGTACAAGGCAACCAACTGGCAGCCGCTTCTAGACAACAATTGTTGAAGTTTTATGCAGAGATTACATTACCACAAAAATTAGCTGATTTGGGTTTGGGTAACATCACCCTCGGCGAGTTACAAACAGCCGCCGAAGTTGCGTTAGCACCTGAATCGGACATTCATCGACTACCATTTAAAGTTGCATTGGAACAATTGATGGCGGCGATGGTTTCTACCACTGCACCGACAGATAGTAGAGACTTAGTTAATCGTGTCTCCACCAGGGGAATAAGTGACGAGGTTGAGGAATGAGTTTGGATTGGATTACCCCAGCAGATCGGATACAGCAACTACCACCTTATGTATTTGCCCGTCTCGATGAGTTAAAAGCTAAGGCTAGAGAACAAGGAATTGATTTAATTGATTTGGGGATGGGCAATCCCGATGGCGCGACACCACAACCGGTGGTAGAAGCGGCTATCAAGGCTTTGCAAGATCCCGCCAATCATGGTTATCCCCCCTTTGAAGGCACTGCTAGTTTCCGCCGTGCCATTACTAATTGGTATAAACGTCGCTATGGTGTGCTATTAGATCCTGATAGTGAAGCTTTACCGCTACTCGGTTCTAAAGAAGGATTAACTCATTTAGCGATCGCATATATTAATCCTGGTGATGTGGTACTAGTGCCTTCCCCCGCCTATCCTGCCCATTTTCGCGGGCCAGTGATTGCTGGCGGTAAAGTTCACAGTTTGATTTTGAAGCCTGAGAATGATTGGTTAATTGATTTAGCTGCCATTCCTGAAGAAGTTGCTAGACAAGCCAAAATACTTTACTTCAACTATCCCAGCAACCCCACAGCCGCCACCGCACCCCGCGAATTTTTTGAGGAAATAGTTGCGTTTGCCAGAAAATACGAAATTCTCTTGGTGCATGACTTGTGTTATGCCGAGTTAGCTTTTGATGGTTATCAACCCACTAGCTTACTAGAAATTCCTGGGGCGAAAGATATTGGTGTAGAGTTCCACACCTTATCAAAAACCTACAATATGGCTGGCTGGCGTGTGGGGTTTGTGGTGGGGAATCGCCATGTGATTCAAGGCTTGCGGACACTCAAAACCAACTTGGATTATGGGATTTTCGCCGCCTTACAAACAGCCGCAGAGACAGCCTTACAACTTCCTGATATTTACTTACACGAAGTACAACAACGCTACCGCACCCGCCGAGATTTTCTCATTCACGGTTTAGGACAGTTGGGTTGGGATATCCCCAAAACCAAAGCTACAATGTATTTGTGGGTGAAATGTCCTGTGGGTATGGGTTCAACGGATTTTGCTTTGAACTTGTTGCAGCAGACAGGCGTTGTTGTCACTCCTGGTAATGCCTTTGGCGTTGCTGGTGAAGGCTATGTGCGTATTAGCTTGATTGCAGATTGCGATCGCTTGGGTGAAGCCTTACATCGCATTCAACAAGCTGGTATTTGTTATTGCCCGGAAGCCCTCGTTTCTGCCTCAGAATAAACACAGATAGCATTTTTGACCGAATTAATTCATGCAAACCCCCATTGCTAACGTTCCCCATTTCATCGCTGCTGGTTTCCATGCCCTTTCCGATCCCATTAGGATTAATGTGCTGGAATTGCTACGTCAGCGAGAATTGTGTGTTTGTGACTTGTGCGAAGCTTTGGGGGTAAGCCAATCTAAATTATCTTTTCACCTCAAGACTCTGAAAGAAGCCGGCTTAGTTAACTCCCGTCAACAAGGACGTTGGATTTATTACAGACTCAATTTGCCTCAATTTGGCGTTTTAGAAGAATATTTAGCAGATTACCGCCACTTAGGGCAAACCCTACCTGCACGCCCCTGTGATAATATTTCCTGATACATCAACTTTTTTTGATGAATTTTTGTGTATATAGGCTATTGTGTGATTGACATATCAATTTTTTTTGAAATGATATAAATATAAACTCCATATCACCCCTAAAGGTGAGGTCAATGAACGCAATAGCAAAGAAATTGGCTCTCGCAGTTGGGATGCTGGCTATAGCCACAGGTTGCGCTACCACATCCGACAAATCTGCTGAAACTCAGCCACTAGTAAACGCGGCTGAAGTAAGTAACACTCAAACAGTGTCACAAATTAAGATTGACGGTTCGAGTACAGTTTATCCAATTACGGAAGCGATCGCTAACCAGTTTCAACAAACAAAACCACAGTACAGAGGACAAGTAAAAGTTGACTTCTCTGGGACAAGTGGCGGGTTTAAGAAATTTTGTGCGAAACAAACCGATATTAGCAATGCTTCACGACCGATTTTGCAAGCAGAGATAGAAACTTGTAACAAAAATGGTGTGAAGTTTATCGAACTTCCTATTGCTTATGACGCTTTAACAATTACCGTCCATAAGGATAATTCTTGGGCAAAAGATATCACAGTAGCAGAGTTGCAAAAGATTTGGCAACCAGAAGCTGAAGGTAAAATTACCCGTTGGAATCAAATACGTGATGCTTGGCCTGATCAACCAATTAACTTATATGGTGCAGGTAAAGATTCAGGAACATTTGATTATTTTACAGAAGCGATCGTTGGTAAATCCAGAGCTAGCCGCAACGATTATATAGCCAGTGAAGATGACTTAGCTCTAGTACGAGGAGTTGCTAAAGATCCAAATTCCTTGGGTTATTTTGGCTATGCTTATTATCTAGACAATAAAAATCAAATCAAAGCTCTAGCAGTAAATAACGGCAAAGGAGAAGTATTACCATCGCGTGATACTGTTGAAGATTCCAAATATCAACCGTTGTCTCGACCTTTATTCATTTATGTGAATGCTGAGGCTGTAGAAAGAAATCCAGCACTCAAAGAATTAATCGATTACTACATCAAATATGCACAATTTACAGCTACTTCTGTAGGATATGTGCCTTTACCCAGTGAATCATACGAAATAGCTAAAGCACGGTTTAAAAAAGCCAAAACGGGAACTTTATTTGCGGGTAAAGAACAGATTGATTTAACAATTAGTGACTTATTAAAAGCAGCAGAGGGGAAATAGCAGCTTGAAATTAGAAGCTATAGATATTGGTGCAGTAATGATAAATAACCTAAATATTACTGTTACCTGTCTGGTATCCGGTTATGAAAGTGCCGATATCAAAACTCCAATTTTTTGAATGTAGATATTAACAGGAAAAATCATGAGAGTTCGTGTTGGCATTAATGGATTTGGTAGGATTGGACGGCTAGCATTACGAGCTGCTTGGGGTTGGCCGGAACTAGAATTTGTGCATATTAACGAAATCAAAGGTGGAGCAGTAACAGCAGCTCACTTGCTCAAATTTGATTCTGTGCATGGACGTTGGACACCAGAAGTAGAAGCACAGGGTGAACGTGTCTTAATTGATGGCACACCCCTCAGCTTTAGTGAATATGCCCAACCAGGCGATGTACCTTGGGAAGATTTAGGTGTTGATATAGTGCTGGAATGTTCCGGTAAGTTTCGCACTCCTGCAACCCTTGACCCCTATTTTAAGCGTGGGGTACAGAAGGTAATTGTGGCTGCTCCTGTGAAGGAAGAAGCCTTAAATATTGTCATGGGAGTGAATGACTACCTCTATGAGCAGGAAAAGCATCATCTATTAACTGCGGCTTCTTGTACAACCAACTGTTTAGCCCCAGTAGTCAAAGTCATTCACGAAGGCTTGGGTATTAAACATGGAATCATTACTACAATCCATGACAATACAAATACTCAAACCATTGTCGATGCGCCTCATAAAGATTTGCGTCGGGCGCGTGCTACGAGTCTATCACTAATTCCTACCACTACAGGATCAGCAACTGCGATCGCTTTAATTTATCCTGAACTCAAAGGTAAACTCAACGGTATTGCAGTCAGAGTCCCACTACTCAACGCTTCACTAACGGACTGTGTATTTGAAGTTGTACGACCAACCACAGTAGAAGAAATCAACGGACTTTTAAAAGCTGCTTCCGAACAAGCACCACTCAAAGACATCCTCGGATACGAAGAGCGTCCTTTAGTATCTATTGACTACAAAGATGATCCTCGTTCTTCCATCATTGATGCCCTCTCCACAATGGTGGTTGACGAGACACAAGTAAAAATTCTGGCTTGGTATGACAACGAATGGGGTTATGCCAACCGCATGGTTGAACTCGCTCGTAAGGTTGCGTTGACTCTTAGTTAGGTACTGGAGACTGGGAACTGGGTGTTTATTAGCTATTCTCCCCTGCTCCCCTGCCCCTCCGCTCCCCTGCCTCTACCCCCCATTCCCCATGACTACTACAGCTTCTAAAGCCAATTTCAAAAATTATATTCTCGTAACACTTGCATATTGGGGTTTCACCATTACAGATGGTGCGCTGAGAATGCTGGTGTTACTCTACTTCAATAAACTCGGCTATACCCCATTACAAATCGCTTCTTTGTTCCTGTTTTACGAAGTCTTTGGTATTATTACCAACTTTTTAGGCGGTTGGATTGGCTCGCAATTAGGATTAAAAGTTACTCTTTATACTGGCATTGGGTTACAGATTTTCTCTTTGGTGATGCTGGCATATCTGAATCCTGGTTGGGCGCAGTGGTTGGCTGTTACATATGTGATGGTAGCTCAGGCATTTTCTGGAATTGCCAAAGACTTAACCAAGATGAGTTCTAAAAGTGCTATTCGCTTGGTAGTTCCCCAAGATGCCCATTCCGCTTTATTTAAATGGGTGGCGGTGCTGACTGGTTCTAAAAATGCTCTCAAGGGAGTTGGTTTTTTTGTTGGTAGTGCCTTGTTAGCGGGGATTGGCTTTGTCAATTCCCTGTTAGTGATGGCGGCTGGTTTATTCCTGCTGATGTTTACTGGGTTGATGCTGCCTAAAGGCATGGGCAAAATCAAGAAGAAAGTCAAGTTTAGTCAACTGTTTTCTAAGAGTCCAGAGATTAATGTTCTCTCAGCCGCTCGATTCTTTTTATTCGGTTCGCGGGATGTCTGGTTTGTGGTGGCTTTACCAGTGTTCTTGCGTGAAGTTTTAGGTTGGTCTTTTTATCAAGTAGGTGGATTTTTGGCGGTGTGGGTGATTGGCTATGGCATTATTCAGTCATCAGCACCAACATTGATGCGGCGATTTGGTTCTGGTCGTCCGCCACAATCTAAAACTATCCAGTTCTGGACATTTACTCTCACAGTCGTTCCAGCTGCGATCGCCATAGCTCTACAATTAGGTATACCCGCCAATATCGCCATCGTTGGGGGACTGCTGGTATTTGGTGTGGTGTTTGCCTTTAACTCTGCGGTTCACTCTTATCTGGTGTTGGCATTTACCGATGATGACAAAGTGGCGTTAAATGTTGGCTTCTACTATATGGCTAACTCCGGTGGTCGCTTGGCAGGTACTGTCTTATCAGGTTTGGTATATCAATGGCTGGGGTTAGTGGGTTGTCTGTGGACATCAACATTTTTGGTACTAGGAGCAGCAGTAGTTTCACTGAAGTTACCAAATCCTAAACCCAGTAAAGCGATCGCCTGGAAAGCTGGTGACGGAGACTAAGCAATTCAAAATGTAGAGACGTTGTAATGCAACGTCTTGAGGAAAATCGGGATTAAACCGATGTATCAAGGTAATAACGATGAGCTTAAATCGTAAAACTAAGAGTAATCTCAGTTTTTTTGAAAAATATCTTACTCTGTGGGTGTTTTTGTGCATTGTTACTGGAATCACTCTAGGGAGGTTATTTCCAGAGATAGCGGTAAAACTTGACGCTATTAGTGTGTATCAAGTGTCAATTCCCATTGCGGTATGCCTGTTTTTCATGATGTACCCCATCATGGTGAAGATTGACTTTAGCCAAGCTATCAATGCTATCCGCACCCCAAAGCCTGTAATTCTCACCTTGGTGGTGAACTGGTTGATTAAGCCATTCACAATGGTAGCTTTTGCCCAATTCTTTCTAGGCTGGTTATTTCGGCCGTTAATTACTGGGACAGAATTAATTCGTGGTAGTGAAGTTGCGATCGCTAATTCTTACATTGCTGGCACAATTTTACTAGGGATTGCACCTTGTACAGCGATGGTTTTAATGTGGGGTTATCTGTCCTACGGTAATCAAGGACACACTTTAGTCATGGTGGCAGTTAACTCTCTAGCAATGCTATTTTTATACGCACCTTTAGGCAGGTGGTTATTAGCAGCAAATGACTTAACAGTCCCGTGGCAAACGATAGTTTTATCAGTGTTGGTTTACGTTGGGTTGCCTCTAATCGCCGGGATTTACAGCCGTTACTGGATATTTAAATATAAAGGTAGAGAATGGTTTGAGGGGCAATTTTTGAAGTATCTCAGTCCTATTTCCATTACTGCTTTGTTAATTACTTTAGTTTTGCTATTTGCATTTAAGGGTGAATTAATCGTCAACAATCCCCTGCACATCTTACTAATTGCTGTGCCATTGTTTATTCAAACTAATTTCATTTTCTTAATTAGTTATGTAGTAGCATTAAAGCTCAATCTTTCTTATGAAGACGCTGCACCCGCCGCCTTAATTGGAGCTAGTAACCACTTTGAAGTAGCCATTGCGACATCTGTGATGCTGTTTGGCTTAAATTCTGGTGCTGCACTCGCTACGGTAGTAGGCGTTTTAATCGAAGTCCCAGTTATGTTAATGCTGGTAGAATTTTGCAAACGCACAGCACCCTGGTTTCCCAGAGAGCCAGAAAAGGCAAGCTTGTCAGATCCACGCTGTATTAATTCTTGTCCTTGACTTACTCAGCACCCAGTATAAACCCCGCAAGAAAGTGGTCAGTTTTTTTAACTCAGCACAAGCTCAACGCCTTGCTACCACTAACAGCACTTTTAACTCACCACTCTTCATAAACTTCTAAATTACAAAATTCCTCTCATTTATGAGAGGAATTTTGTAAACTTTTATAGCTAAAATTTTATTTTTTATGTTTAGAAAACACTCATGATGATGATGATACTGACACTAGTCAACATGATTAAAGCACCCATAATCATAGATTCTCCCAAGGGATTACGACTTTTTTGATTATTTATCATAGTAGAATCCTGCAAATTTTGTTATCTCATAAACATATCAGTCACAGTACAAATATCTAAGAAACCACGGTAAAACTTAAAATACAGCAATATATCTTAGCAAATGCTGTAGTATTTACTAAGAAATTAGATTTATCACTAGAAATTTCCATTCCGTACAATAACTTAGGAATTACAAATTCACGCGGCATCAAGATAAGAGCAAATTCACTTATATTTCCCTCCTCCCCCTGCTAATCAAAAATATTGCCGACGACCTAACTTATGATTAAAATTCTTCACCTCTCTGACATTCATATGGGAAGCGGTTTTTCCCACGGCAGAATTAATCCCGTTACAGGTTTAAACACGCGACTGGAAGATTTTGTGCAGACTTTATCTCTGTGTATTGATCGGGCGTTGACGGATGCTGTAGATTTGGTTTTATTCGGTGGGGATGCTTTTCCTGATGCGACACCGCCGCCTTATGTACAGGAAGCTTTTGCTAGTCAATTTCGGCGGCTGGTTGATGCTAATATTCCGACGGTGTTGTTGGTGGGAAATCATGACCAACATTCCCAAGGACAGGGAGGCGCGAGTTTAAATATTTACCGCACTTTGGGAGTACCGGGTTTTGTGGTTGGGGATAAGTTAACTACTCACCACATCTCTACCCCCAACGGTAAAGTGCAAATAATTACCCTACCTTGGCTTACCCGTTCCACATTGATGACTCGTCAAGAAACAGACGGTTTATCACTGGCGGAAGTCAACCAATTGTTAACGGAACGCTTGCAAGTTGTTATCGAAGGGGAAATTCGTCGGCTTGACCCCGATGTGCCAACTGTGCTTTTAGCTCACTTGATGGCTGATAATGCAACTTTAGGGGCTGAACGTTTTTTGGCGGTGGGTAAAGGTTTTACTCTCCCCTTATCTTTGTTGACTCGTCCTTGTTTTGATTATGTGGCTTTGGGACACGTCCACCGCCATCAAAATTTAAATAAATCTAATAACCCACCTGTGATTTATCCGGGGAGTATTGAACGGGTAGATTTTAGTGAGGAGAAAGAAGATAAAGGTTATATCATGCTGGAACTGGAACGGGGAAGTGCGAAATGGGAATTTTGCCCTTTACCTGTTCGGATATTTCGCACACTGGAAGTAGATGTGTCGAAAGCAGAAGAACCCCAAGGTGTTTTAATAAAAGCGATCGCTAAACATGATTTAGAAGATGCAGTAGTACGGCTAATTTATAAACTTCGTTCCGAACAAATCGATTTGATTGATAACTCTGCCTTACATTCTGCCCTGAGTGCTGCCCATACTTATACTATTCAAGCAGAATTAATCAGTCAGTTAGCTCGTCCCCGCATTCCTGAATTGACTGCTAGTAGTAGCATCGACCCGATGGAAGCACTCAAAACTTACTTGCACAATCGTGAAGACCTTAAAGAGATATCAGGATTAATGTTAGAAGCCGCAGAAAAGTTATTAGGGGATAATGGGGAAATTTGGCTAAAAGCAACTATTGGGGACAGGTGACAGGGAACAGGGGACAGGGGACAGGAGACAGGAGACAGTTAAAAAATTGGCGTTGCATATTGGTGGGATAATTTAAGCAAAGTTCAAACTTTCTTCACTTGCTTGTATCAATTCATTCCACTTTTTTGCAACACCAAAATTTCAATTCAATTTAGGATCAATTAAATAAATCCAAGTCTGTGACAGCCCCAACACTGCTAGAGGAGACTAACTTGGCATATTTCGCTAAGATGCCTTTTGTGTAACGAGGTGGGCGGGGTTTCCAGTTGGCGCGGCGGCTGGCTAATTCTGCATCAGAGATATTTAACTGTAACAAGCGAGAATTAGCATCAATAGTGATACTATCACCTTCTTCGACCAGAGCGATCGCACCACCAACGGCTGCTTCCGGGGCGACGTGTCCGACTACCATCCCGTAAGTACCGCCAGAAAAGCGTCCATCGGTAATTAAACCGACAGCATCACCCAAACCCGCACCGATAATTGCTGAGGTGGGGGCTAACATTTCCCGCATACCGGGGCCGCCTTTGGGGCCTTCGTAGCGGATGACAATCACATCACCAGCTTGAATTTTACCTGCAAGGATAGCATCTAAGCATTCTTCCTCGGAATCAAATACCTTGGCGGGGCCAGTAATTAAGGCTTTTTTAATGCCAGTAATTTTAGCTACAGCCCCTTCTGTCGCTAGATTCCCTTTGAGAATAGCTAAGTGACCTTGAGCATACATGGGTTTATCCCAAGGACGAATCACGTCTTGATTGGCGGGTGGTTCTTCGGGGATATCTGCTAAAACTTCGGTAATGGTTTTACCTGTGATGGTCATACAGTCACCGTGAAGTAACCCATGTACGAGTAGCATTTTCATCACTTGGGGAATACCACCAGCTTGGTGTAAGTTTGTGGCGACATATCTACCACTGGGTTTTAAATCACACAAAACGGGTACACGACCACGGATAGTTTCAAAGTCATCTAGATTTAGTTCTACACCAGCCGCGTTAGCGATCGCCAGAAAATGTAATACAGCATTAGTTGAACCACCGACAGCCATAATTACAGAAATAGCATTTTCTATAGATTTACGGGTGATAATTTGCCGGGGTAAAAGTTGATTGCGAATTGCTTCTACTAGTACCTTGGCTGATTCTTCGGTGCTATCGGCTTTTTCGTCATCTTCCGCCGCCATTGTAGAAGAATAGGGTAAACTCATCCCCATCGCTTCAAAAGCCGAAGACATAGTATTAGCTGTGTACATCCCACCGCAAGAACCCGCACCAGGACAAGCGCGACGTTCTACTTCCATCAATTCGGTGTCGTCAATTTTCCCCGCACTGTATTCACCCACAGCTTCAAAGGAACTGACAACAGTTAAGTCGCGGCCGTTGTAGTGTCCGGGTTTAATTGTGCCACCGTAAACAAAGATAGCTGGGATATTCATCCTTGCCATCGCAATCATTGCCCCTGGCATATTTTTATCACAGCCACCGATCGCAATTACACCATCCATACTTTGTCCGGTACAGGCGGTTTCAATGGAGTCAGCAATGACTTCTCGTGACACTAGGGAATATTTCATCCCCTCAGTTCCCATAGAAATCCCATCACTAATAGTAATTGTGCCGAACATTTGCGGCATTGCCCCAGCTAGTTTAACTCCGGCTTCGGCTCTTTGTGCTAGTTGATTAATCCCCATATTACAGGGAGTAATTGTACTGTAGGCATTGGCTACACCGACAATGGCTTTGTTAAAGTCTTCATCCTGAAAACCAACTGCACGCAGCATAGCGCGATTTGGCGATCGCTGTACCCCTTGTGTGACAACTTGACTTCTCAGATTCTCTGACATCTTTGTTTCACTCATATCTCTGTAGAAGTATCATAGGTAGACTTTTTTGAGATGTCCAATATATATTTGTTTAAAATTAAAACTTATAAAATATCATAAATATGGAACTACGACATCTGCGCTACTTTATCGCTGTAGCGGAGGAACTACATTTCAGTAAAGCCGCAGAAAGACTGCATATATCTCAACCGCCTCTCAGCCAACAAATCCAGCAGCTAGAGGTGGAACTAGGTGTAAAACTTTTTCATCGCAAAACTAAGCGACAAGTACAGTTAACAGAAGCGGGTAAGGTATTTTTACAAGAGGCTTATCAACTACTGGCGCAATTAGAAACAGCAGTAGCACTAACTCAAAGGGCTGGACGAGGTAAAACAGGGCAAATCCGTATAGGATTTACTAGCTTGGTAATTTATGACCTATTACCCTTGATTTTGCGACAATTTCGCGAGCAATTTTTGGAAGTAGAACTAGTCTTACTGGAGTTAACTACAAGTCAACAGGAGCAAGCACTGAGAGATTCTCGGATTGATGTGGGTTTTGCTCATCCACCTTTGGAAGATGACACACTATCTTACAAGTGTATTCACAGAGAAACCTTAATGGTGGCTTTGTCATCAACTCATTCATTAGCTCAACAAGAATACATCTCAGTGCGATCGCTCCTCAATGAACCTTTAATTATGTTTCCCCGTTATCTAGCACCGGGACTATACGATCACATCATGAGTCTTTTTCAGCAGGGAAATTTCAGCCCTAACATTACTCAGGAGGCGATTCAAATGCAAACAATTATTGGATTAGTATCGGCTGGAATGGGTGTAGCGATCGCACCATCTTCTTTACAGAATCTGCAAAGGTCTGGTGTAGCTTATCGTCCCATACTAGACAAAGCACCTGTCATAGAAACTGCTGTAATCTGGCAGCAAAACAGTCTAACCCCTATTTTACAAAATTTTTTACAAATATCGGCTAATTGTTGCTCGCAACTTAATTAATCACAAGCGAGTTGATCTACGTTTAATTGATAGTTAAACACTCAAAATGGGAGAAATTGTAGTAAGACTGAACTGAGGCTACCCAGAAAGTCGAAAAAACTGGGTTTACCTGCGCTAATTTTTTCTGTGTAAGGGTTTTGCAGTTCTTTGATAAAGGCTTGGGTTGTTTGCATTCCTGTGGCGTTTTGCTCAGATGTAAACAGTTTTTCTGCTGCTTGAGCATCTTGAAATGCGCCTTCTCTGTCAAAAATTTGGTAGCGAGCAACACCACGCGCTAAATATGCACCTGCGTATTCTGGTTTGATGGCGATCGCTTGATTAAAATAGTTAATCGCCTGCTTTTGATTGCCCTTTTGTGCCTCAGCTACGCCCCAAGCATAAAATTCATCTGCTGTAGCAATTTGTAATGGTATACCTACTGCACCTTGAAAGTTTGCACCAGTGACGTAAGCACCAGTAAATTCTGTGTTTGCTAGATAGGTATTTCGCAAGTCAGCACTAGCAAGATTTGCGCCACCCAGTTTAGCTGCACTCAAATTCGCGCCAAATAAACCCGCACCACTCAAATTTGCACCCCGCAAATCTGTACCGCTTAAGTTAGCACGGCTCAGATTAGCACCTGTGAGATTAGCACCGCTTAAATTAGCACCTGACAAATCAGCCATGACTAAGCCTGCATTGGTTAAGTCACAGTTTTGACATTGTTTTGTTGCTAATAACTGCCTCAAATGTTCAGGATTTCCCGCTTGGACAACATTTGTCAGACTAATGGTAGTCAAAAATACGGATGTAGCTAAAATTATATTTTTCATAATCAGTTAGCAAATTTTTTGCTCAATACCCAAAATAACCTAAGACAAATTTATACTTGGGCTTATGATAGGAGTAATGTTAGCAGTTTGACCTCCGTAAAGACCTACGGTATTCACTTAATCTCTATACAATATGTGATGAAAAAGTATTGAGTGCGTTTAAGTAGAACAACTTGAAAAAACCAAACTATGTTAAGTAATGTAAAAAAATTAAGATTGATTTCGTAGTAAGGACTTTAGTCCTTTTTTATTCGCGGAGCGTGTCGTAGACAGAGGCTACGCCAACGCGGAGCGTGTTGTAGACAGACGCTCCGCGTTGTTTGCTTTGCTACGCAACGCTACCGCGCTTCCTGCGGAACACTGCGTGAACGCGTAGCGTATCCGTAGGATTCACCCCGCAGGCGGACACTACAAACCTTTAATGATTTACCCTGTTCTACTTAATTTGGAACTTTGAATTCCTTTAAAGGTTTTTGGCTCAGTGTTAAAGCTACTTTGTAATATGAGTTTATTTGTTGATTCATTACCAAAGAAGATGAACGATGCACCTGTGCAAATAAACTGAAAGTAAATGTTAAGATACCAGCTAAAAATAGTCTTTCTAGCATAGTTTGCACTCCCCACAACTATAAAATAGTTTAAACTCACGTAATACTTAACCGTGATTTATCTTTATCTAAAATATGGGATCACCGACTTAGTGCCAGGATATCCATACCTCAATAATATTTGTTATATATATCGCTAGCGAAGGCAGAAATTACGCAAAAATATGTTTTCTTTGAATACATTGTAAAAGAACCCCAGTTTCTTGAACAGGCTGGGGTTCTCTGTTTGTCAAGCAAACATAATATATCAACCAGGTAAAGATAAGCCTGTGACGGCTATTACACCAGCAATTACACTGGCTACGAGGGAAGATAATGCTGTACCAAATAGCCACCAAGCTGCACTAGCGACGGTTTTTCTAGTTTCTTCGGCTTGTTTTTTAGCTTGCTGTTGCACTGCTTTAATGCGTTTTTGGGCTTCTTGCTGAATCCTTTCGGCGCGTTGCAGTACACTATCTCGCGCCGCTTCTATTTGGTTGATGATGCGGTTAGCGTCTTCTTGGGAGATATCCTCACGGGAACTCAAGATGGCTACTAGGGTATCACGGTCAAATTGACTGAGGCGATCGCGCAATGCTGCAAATCCCACTTGCGGATCATCAAAGACTTTGGCAAAGTCTTGTCTAATACCTTCATAGCTGAGTTCTGGACGTTCTAGGGAATCGAGGTAGTTACGAATCTTGCCAAAAATTTGGTCAATGGCTGACTGGAATTTTTGCTGGATTTGTTGGATTTGCTGGACAATCGAGTTACGTGCTGATTCGATTTGATCAACAATCCGGTTAGCTTCCTCTTCGGAGATATCTTCCCGTTGAGATAATAACGCCACCATTGTGGAACGGTCAAATTTAGAAACGCGATCGCCTAAATTTTCTATTCCCAAGCGAGGGTCTTGCAATAGCAATCCTAAATCCCGTTTAATACCTTCGGGGTTGAGTTCTTCTTTATTGGTGTGACGCAGATAGTTTTCTAGGCTGGCTGCAAAATCTCCCACCCTTTGAGTAGTGCGTTGTGCCAAGCGGCGTGGCGTTCCGATTATATTCCCAATCGCCTCTTGTACTTGGTCAATTGTCTGATTCACTTGCTCTTCGCTCAAGTTCCCCTGTTGGCTGAGGAGTTTAACCAAGGTTTCGCGGTCAACTTGCGCTAGTCTGTCGCGTAATGCTTCCGCACCTTCTCTTGGCTGAGTTAGTAAGGTTTCTAAATCGTGTCTAATCCCTTCGGGGTTGAGTTCTTCTAAATTGGTATTGCGGAGATAGTCACCAATAGCTGTGATAGTGCGATCGTATTGTTCTCTTACTTTTTGCGGTGTTTGTAAAACGTTATCCCGAACAGATTCTAATTGATCAATAATTTGATTGATTTGCTCTTCATTCAAATCTTGACGTTGACTAAGTAGTCTCACAAATGTATCACGGTCAAACTGCGATAAGCGCGATCTAATCTGCCTAATTCCTATTTGGGGATCTTCTAGTAACGCTTGAAAATCGCGTCTAATACCTTCAGGGTTTAACTCATCTTTGTTGGTATTGCGGAGATAGTCCTCAATTCTTTGCCATAGTTGATTAACTTTATTTGTGGCTTGTTCTTGTTGTTCTCTGGCTTGATTGGAGACATCATTGCAGATACTTTCAAGTTGACTAACTATATTATTAGCTTCCTCTTCGCTAAAATCTTGCCGTTGCAAAAGTATCTGTACAAAGGCTTCTCGGTCAAATCCTTGTAAAAGAGTGCTTAAATCTATGGATTGACCATTTAATTCTGTTAACAAGTTGGCAAAATCTCGCCCAATTGCTTCTGGATTCAGTTGCTCTTTACCACTTGCACGTAGATAATTTTCGATGCGGAGACGAACTTGTTGACCTTTTTCAACTCTTTCAGTTTGGCGCACAGTTTCTAGAACTTCCTGGCGAATGCTATCCATCTGTTGAGAGATTTCTGTCACCTTCGCTTCACTAATATCACCCCGTTGTGTCAGCCAGTTGCTAAAGTTATCCGACTGGAGTTGTTCTAGTTGCTGACGGACATTTGTCGGATCTGCTTGGGGGTCATAGATAACTTCAGGGAATTCATCTCTAATAGTGATGCGGTTGAAATGCCAAGGAAAAGAATTCAAGATATAGTCTTTGACATCTGATTTGATGGTGTTATCACTAGGCGCGGGGAATCTCTCAGTTATTTTCTCAGTGGTTTTATCTCTGAGTTGCTGTATTTCGTGGGTGATTTTATCGACATCGATATCTTGAACTTTGTCTTTTAACTTTTGTAGTTGGTTGGTGATTTTATCGACATCAATATCAGCGATATCAACTCGATCTAAGACTGCTGGCATAGCAGCAGCTACACCATATTGTACAGCTTGCTTGATTACACCATTTCTGCCATTACCGTTTTTTCTGCCTACAGTCACTAACTGTTGTAGTCGTTCCCCTAAATCTTCCGATTTTAACTCTTCGGGAGTAGCAGATTGTAACAAATTGATGACTTGTTCTGTAGGGTTGCGGCGAGCAAAGGTTTGTTCCCAAGCTGCGTTTAATTGGTCAGCAATTTGGTTGATATTTTCCTTAGATAGATTGGTGCGACTGCTAACTAAATCTACAAAGGTTTGGCGATTAATATTTTTGAGTAAGTCGCCATCACCAAGTGTTCCCCAATCTACATCACTCAGAATTTTATCAAATTGACTGCGAATGTCTGCTAAATCTAGTTTTGGCAGTGGTAGAGATGCTAAGGAATTTTGCAGGGTATTGGTAATACTTTCAGTATCCAAACCAGCCGTCAATTCTCGCCGGACTGCGGCTGTAATTTCCTCAGCCGTGGAAACTGCTTGTTGTTGTACAGCACCAGCACCAATGGCTGTGGTTGCCGTTCCCATCAACGACTGCAAACCAGAATTGACAGTGCTGATGATAGAACCTAGTAAAGAACCAACTGCGGAAGAACCCAACCACGCTACCAATAAGAAATAGGTAGACCAAATTACAACGCCAATAATAGCTCCTAGCAGCGCACTGTCAATTAAGCTTAGTTTGACTGCTAAAAAACAAGCCCCAAATAAAGCAATACTGGCGGTGATGATTCCCCAAGCACCAACTTTAGCTTCAACTTTGCGAATCTTCCTCCCAAAACTGTCTGACTCCCCATCATCTACATCAGTTCCTAAAGTTGATATTCTGGCAGCTACTGAAAGGTTGGTTAACAATAATTGAAAGGCAATCGCCATTAAAGTGCCAGCTAACAAAGCTACTAGAAACTGAGAACTAGAAAACACAAAAGATGGTTCTACTGGCATTATGACATCTGGCAATCTTGTTGTAGATGCTACACCAAAAGATAACCAAGGTTGTATCGAAATACTTTCCCAAATTTCAAACATAGTATTTTTTCTCTTACGCTCAATAGATTAAATATCCACTTCTTAGAGAATGGCTTATTTGTTAGTCTATTTATTATTTGTAATTGAACTACACTTTCTTAGGTAAGAAGTTTAACTATCAAAGGTTATATCTTCTAGTAACGGGTTTAATGAAAAATCACATTACAACTATTACCAAAACAATCAATATGATACGCATTTGCAAGCGTTTATATTGGTAATTTATTTATATTTTGATTATATTTTTCTAAGGAAATAAGTCTTTTTTTATTGCTTTTGTAATTTTTATGCTTTCAGGGAAATTATCTATCTCTCTTGGTAGAACAGGAAATTATGCCAACAGATTGATGAAAAGAAATATAAAAAAATGTTTATTAGAAGTAATGGCATTCAAAAATTTTCTTTATTTGTGAAAGTGAATTTTTTAATTAGTAATTTTTGTGTTGATTATCGGGAGAAATAAGACATGGTTGTGGGTATACATAGACGCTCTGTAGGTGTGTTCTCTAATCGTCGGGATGCTGAACAGGCACTACATGAATTGAAGCACTCCGGTTTTCCGATGGATAGAGTCTCGGTGATCGCACAAAATGGAGGCCGGGATGATGATCTGGCTGGGACTCCAGTACAGGAGAAAGTAGGCAATAAAGCTGATGAAGGTGCAACAACCGGAGCGATTTCGGGAGGAGTTTTAGGCGGTTTAGGTGGCTTGTTAGTAGGTCTAGGAACTCTAGCAATTCCTGGTATTGGCCCAATCATGCTGGCGGGAGCAACCGCAACGACTCTAGCCACCACCTTAGCGGGAGCTGGTATCGGTGCGGTGGCTGGTGGTTTACTAGGCGCATTGATTGGTTTGGGTATCCCCGAAGAGCGCGCTAGAGTCTACGAAGAGCGTGTACGGCGAGGACACTATTTAGTGATCATCGATGGCACAGATGCAGAAATTGCTCAGGCAGAGGCAATTTTACATCGCCGTGGTATTGAAGAGTACGGCGTGTATAACTCTCCTGATGCACAACGTCCTACTACAAATGTCGCTCGTGTTGAGCCAACCAGTGGTACTACTACATCTATACAAAGAGCTAGACGGGCGATAGGGGTATTTCCTCATCGTCGAGACGCAGAAGTTGCATTAGCCGAATTGCGAAATGCAGGTTTCCCGATGAATCAAGTCTCATTAATTGCTAAAGATACCAACAGTCACGGCACACCAGGCGGAGATAGAGGTATAGGCAATAAAGCAGACGAGGGGGCGAAAGCTGGAGCTGCTACAGGCGGAGTTTTAGGCGGTTTGGGTGGTTTATTAGTCGGTCTGGGTGCGTTAGCAATTCCCGGAATTGGCCCAGTGATTGCAGGTGGTGCAGCCGCAACTGCTTTAGCGACAACTGTAGCGGGTGGTGCTGTAGGTGCAGCAGCCGGGGGAATTGTTGGCGGACTAGTTGGTTTAGGGATTCCTGAAGACCGCGCACGAGTTTATAGCGATCGCTTCCAAAGAGGTGACTACTTAGTAATTGTCGATGGAACAGAAGCACAAATCCACCACGCGGAAACAATCCTCAAACACCGAGGAATTGAAGAATTTGCCGTCTTTGATGCCACCGATTTAGACGCGGAACGCCACCACCGTCAAGGTTTAGAACGGGCGAGACACGAAGATATTGTTCGGACTGAAAAACCAGTTACAGGCGATCGACATGATCCTGCGGTAGTGATTGTTGACCGCAGGGAAGAACGAATTTAACCCCCTTAATCTCCCTAATCCAGTTCCCTCCCCTACCCTTCGGAAAGCCGCTTCGCATCTAGTGCAAGGGGAGGATTAGGGTGGGGTAAAACCTAGAGTTTCAAGCTATTTCCCACTTGTTAAGCAAGTCTACCCTTTTCATATTTACCTCCAGAAATAAAGCAATGAACAAGCTCACTCCTCTTTTTATTAGTTGTGTTTTAGTTATTGGTGCGGCGGCTTGTCAAGACACAGCCAGAACAACTGTGACTGCACCAGCACCAGACGAAGCACCACAAGCTCCAACGGCACAAGTAACACAAGAAGCTCAAGAAGATGCTCAAAGTGAAACTCGCAGAAGACAACTAAATGCAGACATTCGCGCCCGTGAAGAACGAAATAATCTGACGGGTGGAGATGCACAGAGAGCCGAAGGTGATTTAGCCAGTGAAGTGCGATCGAAATTGGAGGCTAACATCCCTGATGGTCAATTAACGGTTAATGCCCAAGAAGATGGAATTGTTACTGTTGCCGGAACTGTAAACAATCAAGAGCAGTTATCGAAGATTGAACCTTTGGCAAAAGAAATTAAAGGTGTCACACAGGTAATTGTCAATGCAACCGTTGCGCCGCCAACAAGCTAGAGCTTTTTGAGAAATAAATTACCCTCTTGTGGCATGGGAAATGTAGAATAGTTTTCTTCACCCGTCCCACAAGGGAATCAGGGATGTTTCTTTATTCGGAAGTGTCCTAAATTTGGTGGCTACAGTATTATTTAGGTGTAAATAAATATAGCTAATCATTAAAATAGTCAGTCGTTAGTGTAACTACTTACTTCTAATGATTGACAATTGACAACGCTCATGATTATGTTTATTTACATCTGATCACTTAGAAAAACTGTTTTGATTACCAAAATAGAAAAATTATGGAAACCGAACAAAAGCAACCGGAATCCTTAAATGCCACTTTACCACAAGGCACAATAGCACTACCAGAGGCACAAAATGGTAACTTACCTAAGCTACCACCTGCAACTGACAGCAATGCCCAGTGGCAACAAACTGCCAAACAAGTAGCAGATTTTTTTGGACAATTCCCTGAATATTTAGGGAGTTTTTATCAAAAATATAAGCAGCCCATTGTTACTGTTTTGCTAATTTTATCGCTTGTAGTGACACTGAAGGTCTTACTAGCTTTAATAGATGCAATCAATGATATCCCGCTTTTATCACCTCTTTTTGAAGTGATTGGAATTAGTTACTCAACCTGGTTTATTTTCCGTTATCTTATTAAGTCTTCAACTCGCCAAGAACTAGTATCTGAAGTTAATTCACTGAAAAATCAATTTTTTGGTGGATAAATTCTCTAACATTAAGTTCTTCTTACATGCGGTAGCAATCATATTTAGTTTTTGAGTATGGCTGCAATTCACAATCCCGGTTTCTCACAGAGATCGGGATTCTTAGTTTTTAGCAATCATTTAGATTTTCAACTCTCATTTATACTGATTTGAATATACCGCAAGGAATAAATAAATATAGAAAGTTAATTTTAAATTACTACTAAAGGTAGTAGATTTATCGTTATCAAAATTTTAATATTGTTCTCGAAGTTTTAACAGTTTTTTTTAACGAGGACATATTTATGGCTAGTGAAAAAAATAGAGGTATAGATTCATCTGAACGCGCAGAAGTAGATACATATGATAGAGGAATTGTCCCTGCTGAAACTGCTGCTCGCAAAGAAAGAGAAGGTGATTTATACAAAACACTGCCAACAGAAGAAAGAGAAGCAGATGCACCTACAGATGATCAAACAAATGCTCAAAGTGTTCGCACTACAGATGGTTATACAGTAGATAAAGAAGGTTTGTTAAATAACTACGCAGTTGAACCGGAAATGTATTACGAAGTTCCTGGTGATGCGAGAAAAGAAGCAGAACAAGACACCTCAGAACGTATGCAAGAATTAGCCGAAGTTAATGAAGATAAAGAAGGTGAATTAACCGAAAAAAGTGATAGAAGAGGTAAAGGAACAGGTTTAATTTAGGGTGTAAAGACGTTGCAATGCAACGTCTCCATAGGCGTTCTGAGTTTTGCAAATCATCTATTAGGGCTAAGTGGTAAATGTTTAATCGGCACTTTAACTACTGGTATTTTGTGAAAGTATTCACGAGAATAGTAATTTTGCCGACCACTATTATCTAAAAATTGCGTATAGCTTTGTAGCATGATTTGTTTACCAGCATAGCCTAAACCTAAAAAAGTATTAGCAAAGCCCTTATTGTAATTAGCCGAACCATAACTATGATTAGTATCTTGGACATTAACACCATAGGTAGCTAATTGTGTAGTACCCCAATTGCAATCTGTAGGATGGCATTGACCAAACACGCGAATATTTAACGTGTTCCTACCAGCAGAAGTAATCACTAAGCGAGTAATACCGCGAGTATTGGCATCTTTATTGACCCAAGTCCCAACAAAATCGCCAGGTGCAGCTAAAGTAGGACTGGCAAAAGCAGCAGTTAAAGCTATACTTGCAGCAGCAAGACTTAAAGCAGTTTTCATCATTGTAGTAATACTCCATTAATAGTATTTTATTGCTTTAATTTTTGATAGATAAACCCTGATATTGGGGATTTTATTTAGATAAACTCGGTGTGCCAAAATTCTTAGTTCCTAATTTTGAATTTTGAATTGTTTATCGCCACTTTTCACTCCAAGCACCTGTAACATCAATACCCCCAGGAACAGGCGTTAACTTCAATGAACCCCAACCAAAGGTGTTACAAATTGTGCCGAAGTTAGTACCACAAATATCACCAGCACCGTAACCATTTAAAGAACGAGTTCCTAGATGGGAATAAGTAGAACCTTCCCAATTACCATTACCAAACCAAGTGGTGTTTTTCAGACCACTCCGCAGAACACAACGCAAGCCATCACCTCTACGACTACCTGAAAGGTCAGATACTTGGTATTCATCAAAATATCCACCACAGGTTTTTGGTCTGGGTAAAGGTTTGTAATTAGTGCTGTTAACTAATTGCCATTCTTCATTCCATGCACCAGTAACACGAATTGTTGAACCACCACCCAAGACTTGTACACTTAAATTTCCAGGGAAGTTACCGTTAAAATATTCACCATTCCCGTGCATATCAGCAGCAAAACCAACCAAATTGCGGCCTCTGTAGATGGCTTGTCCGACGTGGCGATAGGTTGAACCGCCCCAATTTCCTTCGCCATACCAAGCCAATCGAGGAATTGCTGTTCCTGGTTTACCTTGGCTAAATTTGACGCAACGGATACCAATACCCTGACTATCATTAAGAGATTTGACAACGTAAGTTCGCAGATGCGCGCCACAATTAAAATTTTGTTTTTGAACTAGCTGGAAGTTTTGGAGTCTTGGTACTTGGGCTAAAGCTGTAGTTGCTGTAGTTAAGGCTACCATGCCCCCAAGTGTTAAAGATTTAAGTCCTAGACGAAACATGATACTTTTTCCTTATAGTAAAGTGTGTGCAGGTGTTGTTGAACACCTTCTGTTGTCCTCTAGGTCGGCTTCTAGTTTTTTATGCAACCTCGGCAAAGCATCATTGAAATTTTTTCAACTTTTGTGCAGTTCGATGCCGATCGCTTCAGTCGGTGGGCGATGGAATCGCGCTTGCGTCGCAGCATTCAAAGTTGTCTCCACCAAACCCCCAAGGAAACTTCGGAACACTTTTGGGCGTTGTATTGGTATAAGTTTTTGCAAATTCCCGAAACTCAATCCTTAGCCAAGCAACATCTGATGGCTTATCTGCAAGAACCTTGTTATTGGACATCCCAAAAAACAGCCGCTAGTCTTACTAGTACGCAGTACAAGCTGTCAGATTGTTTTCAAGTGGCGATCGCCCAAGTTGATCGAGTCCTCAAAGGGTTTAATCCCAGTCAAACTAGCACTCTAAAAAACTACGCTAGCATTATTTTTGGTAGTGCGATTCGGGAAACCCTACGCCAACGCCAGGAAGTTGATATCTGCACTGATTGGGGTCTGTTACGCAAAATCAGCCAAAAGCGGTTGGAGGAATCTTTGCAAAATGCTGGTTTGTCCCCAACAGAAATTAGGGCTTACATCCAAGCATGGAGTTGTTTTAAAACTCTGTATGTGCCTACAAAAGCGGCTAACTCGCGCCAATTATCTCCCCCAGATGATGCAACCTGGGAGGCGATCGCTAAAGCTTACAACTCCCAAAGCACACAATCAACTAACCCCCAAACCCTAGAGAAATGGTTATTGAGTGCGGCTAAGGCTGCACGCAAATATCTGTATCCCAACCCAGACTCTCTGAATGTTACTAAGGGTAGTGATGATTCCTTTGAGATGTTAGATAATCTCCCTGGTACAGAACAGCCATCTTTAATTCAAGAAATTATTATCCAGGAAGAAGAACAAGCCAGAAATTCGCAACAAGCAGAAATCAATCAAGCATTAGTGAAGGCAATTTCTCAACTAGATGCGCAATTGCAAGAAATTTTAGTTTTATACTACGGTCAAAAGCTGAATCAGGATGCGATCGCTCAACAATTAGACATCAAGCAATATACCGTTTCCCGACGACTCAGCAAAACTAAAGAAACGTTATTGCGATCGCTAGCAACCTGGAGTCAAGATACACTGCATATTTCCCTGACACCAGACATACTAAAGGGTATGAGTACGTTGATAGAAGACTGGCTACAGAACTACTACAATGCCTCGCACCCCTAAACTATGCTAAAACAGTCGAAAATTGATTATTAAGATTTGTAGATTTTTACGTCTGTTCGAGAAATAGCTAATTATCCAAAAAATTCTTAATTTTGAATTTTGTAGGCGCAAGACTTGCCACAGGCTATTTTGAATTTTGAATTGATCCCCCCGGAGTGTCCCTCATGACTGCTAACCCTACTGTATTCACCTTTGCTGACTCAACAGACTTGATTTTAGAAGTTCCTAATTATCCCCAAAATCAAGTAAATATAGCTGCTAGTCAGTCGTTTTCACATCCCAGTTCCTGGTATCAAGCCTATTTAAATGAAATTTGCTTGAGTGCAGTCTTGCCGTGGTTGCAAGAAGATTTTACACGCCAAGCAAAAGTTTGGCCTTATACCAATTCTCTAGCCAGCATTTGGGAACTGGTAAATGGAACTGCCGTCACTTTAGACGTAACTAAATTTATTTTAGTTCCCAGTGAAAATATTGATTTAAGTGAATTACGTGTACCTCAAGAATGGGTAGATTTACCAAGTTGGGTGGGGGATTATTATTTAGCGGTGCAAGTAGAACCGGATGCAGGCTACGTTAGGGTTTGGGGTTACTGTAGTCACGCACAACTGAAAAATCAAGGTAAATATGACGCAGGCGATCGCACTTATACTTTAGATGCGAGTGATATAACCACTGACATCAGTGTGTTACCTGTGGAATTACAATTTTGTTCCCAGACAGCCACACGCAGCCAACTGGCAACTTTACCTACCTTACCTCTAGCCCAAGTTCAAAACTTAATTACCCGTTTAGGAAACCCCGAAGTTATTACCCCCCGGTTAGCCGTCCCTTTTGAATTGTGGGGGGGACTGATGGAACATGGAGGCTGGCGCAAAAGCCTATATGAACGCCGCCTAGGACTACCAGAACAGCGTTCAGTGCTGCAATGGTTGCAAGATGGTGTTTCCCAAACGGCTGAGGCGATAGGTTGGGGAAAATTGAACTTACAATTAAGTGCAGCTGGCGCGAGGAGTGTAGAAGGAATACAACCAGGAGCAACATTATCTCGTAGATTAGCGATCGCCGGTCAAACCTACGAACTATTAATTTCACCCCAAGGCGAACCAGAAGAACCATCTTGGCGGTTTGAATTACGCAATGCAACAGTCGGCGCAGTCATTCCTGGCGGCTTTAAACTGAGACTCCTCACAGAAGACTTACAACCATTTCCCAATAATGAAGATATAGCCACAACCGCCGTAGAACAACTTTACGTTGAAGTTGCCCTAGATGCTGGCGAAGGTATAGTTTGGGAAGTAGAACCCCTACCAGAAAATTATGACCAAGAAATTTTAAGATTCTAAGCTGTTGGGAGTCTTTTTTTATTGATAATGTGGATAAATATTCTTTCTCTGTCCACATGAGATTACAAGCTATGAGAGAACAATACAACCAACAAATGCGTGTCTGGGCTATGTTGTGTCATCTCTCAGCATTGTTAGCATGGATACTATTATTTGCCTTAATTTTATCGGGTATTCCTTTATTTATACCCCTAAACATCGCTGCCCCGCTCATCATTTGGCAAATAAGAAAAATAAAATATCCCTGGGTTAACTTTCAAGGAAAAGAATCTTTAAATTTTCAAATTACATTAACTTTTTATATTGTAATTATTATCATGATTTCTTTACTACTAGTGCTAGCTAGTTGTGGTATTGCATTAGCTACGAATGGTGAAATCAATCAAGTAAATACAGTTTTAGACAGCTTATTATTTATTTGGATGTCTTTCATTATCGCCCTATTTTTATTACAATTATTCCTAGTAACCTTCGCTGCCACCAAAGCATATAACGGCGAACATTACCGCTATCCCTTTACCATGCGACTTTTAAAGTAATAATCTTGCTTCACACATACTGCAAGGCAGAACCCCCAGAGTAGGCAAGTATCATCTAGGTTTACCATTAGCTAATAATCCCAACCCATACCGCATTCATGCAACGCCGAAGAAAAAACTCCTCTTTCTCTCTGCGCCTCTGCGTGAGATAATCATACTCTTATTCAACCCAGCCAAAATTTATAATTAGTAAGAGTAATGACTTTAGAATCACAAAATAAAATTGGTGTAGCAATTGTCGGGACTGGATTCGGTCAAAAAGTCCACATTCCCGCATTTCAAGCCCATCATCGTACAGAAATAGTTGCTATTTATCACCGCGATATTAATAAAGCCAAAGCCATTGCCGAAGCTAATAATATTCCCCACGCGTGCGACACAATTGCTCATATTCTAGCCTTACCAACAGTACAAGCAGTTAGCATCTCAACACCGCCCTTTCTTCATTACGAAATGGCAAAACAAGTATTACAAGCAGGGAAACATTTACTACTAGAAAAGCCCGTAACATTAAATTTTGCTGAAGCCAAAGAACTGTATCAATTAGCCCAAAAACAAAGTGTAATTGCTACCGTAGACTTTGAATTTCGCTTTGTCCCAGCCTGGCAACTTTTCGCTGAATTATTGACATCAGACTATGTAGGCAACCAACGCCTAATTAAAATTGATTGGTTAGGTTCTTCCCGTGCTGACACTTCCCGCCCGTGGAATTGGTATTCCTCTCAAGAGAAAGGAGGCGGTGCATTGGGTTCTTTAGGTTCTCACGCCTTCGATTACATTTATTGGTTATTTGGCCCAGTCAAGAGATTAAACGCCCATTTGACTACTGCTATTCCCGCGCGAGTTGAACCTGCTAGCGGTGAATTAAAGCCAGTAGAGACAGATGACACCTGTTTGCTGTCCTTAGAATTAGCCAACGGTACACCTTGCCAAGTTGCTATCAGTGCCGTAGTTCATGCTTCCCGGACACATTCGGTAGAAGTGTATGGCGATCGCGGTACTCTAATCATAGGCAGCGACAACCAAAAAGATTACATACATGGCTTTAACGTCTGGGGTTCTCACCCAGGCCAACCCCTCCAAGAAATCGAAATTCCCCAAAGATTACTATTCCCCCAACATTACCCTGATGGACGCATTTGTGCATTTTTGCGAGTAATTAATCAATGGGTACAAGGAATTGATACTAAGCAACAAACAATACCATCCCTAAAAGAAGGCGTTTACTCACAGTTATTAATGGATTTATCCCATCAATCCCATCACACCTCAAGCTGGGTAGAAGTGCCAAATTTCACTTAAAAATACTCCGTTCACCTCCGCGCTCCTCCGCGTTTAAACATCTACATTTAGCTGTTCTATATGCCTAGCAGCTTTCTCCCACAGCTTTGCTGTAATCTCATCCTGCCAATGACTTCTGAGATTTTCAGCTTTCTTGTGGCATATGCGCTCTAACATCTCTAGAATTGCAGCTAATGTCAACTTATCTATTAACGCTTCTAAAACATCCATATCATCTTTTTTCATCATACTCACTCGGTAGGCATCCTTGATTTATCTCTCTTTCTTAAACTTACGAGAAAAGATTGAAGAACTTGTGAGGAGATACTTAGGAATTATGATGACATCTTCGCTGCAATATCCGCCGGCTTACCAAAATAGAGAGAACTTGTAACCAATAAATCTACCCCAGTGGCGGCATATTCCTGGACATTATTGAGTGTAATACCGCCGGCTGCTGCCAGTTTAATATCAGGATACCGTTGTTTAAGATTCTGGGCTAGCTCCTTGAGTGTACCCAATGGCATCTTATCAAGTTGGATGATATCAACTCCACTTGCAGCCACTACCAAAGCATCTTCTACAGTTTCCACTTCAATACAGATTTTATGTTCTTGAAATCGCTGCTTCAGGGAAGTTATCTGTTCCAGCAATCCAGACAGACCCCCCATATAGACTAAATGCTGCTTGAAAATCAGAATACTTTCCGAGAGTCCCAGGCGATGAGGTAGCGCACCACCCGCAACGATCGCCTTCATCATTAATGCTCTAGTTCCTGGAAATACCTTGCGCGTAGTCACAACAGAAATAGCCGGATTGACTGTTTTTGCCGCCTTCACAAATTCATCGGTGCGCGTGGCTATTCCTGAAGTATATTCCAGCAAATTTAATGCTATTCTCCAGGCAATGTGTAGAGATTCTGCACTACCTGTAGCTGCCAAAATTAATTGATCTGCCTCTAAATAAGTACCACTTTCTACAGAGAAATAGGCGATCGCTCCACACTGCTGCATCACCCTCACCGCTTCTTCCGTAGCGCAGACAGTCATGGGGTGGCGAGTATAAAATTCTATTTTTCCCTGTTCCTTACCAATACCCAGTCCCAAAGTTGTCAAGTCAAAATAGGGAACATCTTCAGCAATTAAATTGGTAATTGCCTCGTCAGACAAACAAATACGCATAGTAGGCTTTAATGATGGCTTGTGGAGGAAGGGAACAATTTGCGCCGATGTACTTAATCTCAAATTTAGACCTATTGAACCCATTTCTTCACTTTATTCTCAGTCCGAGTTCAGCGTCTGTGCTGTTTTTTATTTTTTGATAATTTATATGCAGTTATGTAGGCGAATAATTTTTGTTACTTTTCTTAACAAGATTTTTGGGCAAAAGTGCTGTTAGAGTAGTCCGTGCTGAGTTAAATTTTGTACTGGCTAGTTACTTCTGCCTGTTTTTACCAGGTTGATAATATTGCCAACCTATAAACTTGGCACTAACATAAACAATACCTTCGCCAAAATTTAGAATCATTAGCTGTAAAAAAAGCCTAAATCGTCAAAACTCTAGGGTTTCAACCTATGAAAGTTAGATTGAAATCCATAACTCAAAAGTTTCATGTTACGGAGTCTTCTAACAAAATTAAAAGTATTGAGAAGAACTCAGTAACCAGATAATGATGGTACTTATCCTGAATCAACTGTCCTTCAAAGGATGTTTTAACTTTAAATTTGTTAGCAACATCCCGTAAAATATTTTTAATCTTGAATTGCTTATGCCTTTTTACCGAGTTAATACAAATCAGCAACAATTGCCCAGCTTAAATAAGCTGACAAATGATATACCTCCTCTACTGCGAGATGAGTCTGAAGAAATTGACGCAGATTATGAGGTAATTGAGTCAAGTATATTAATCCGTTCTTTCCCTGAGTGGTACGCTGAACAAGCCCGGCAAATTATGCGGGAATTAAATTTTGATTTGCATTTAGCAGTCTGTGAGGTAGAAATCAAAAATGGTATCAGTGCTAGTTTAGAACCTATACCACAGCCTGAATTACCACCAGATATGACGATTTATAATTTAAATGCCATTTTGGATTCGTAATTAAGTAGGACTTACGCACAAATTACGGAATAACGTTCGCGTAGCGCATACCACAGAGGCGCAGAGAACACAGAGAAATAAGGATTTGAGAGAGTTTTTGCGTAAGTCTTGTTAAGGTTCAAAAAACTATCACTCATAAATAAATAGAACCCCGGTTTCTTAAAGAAACCGGGGTTCTATGGTTGAATTTTAGAGACTTGGCTAGAACAAAAACTAGTTACAACTTAGTCCCGCACTCAGAACAGAAGTTATGATCTGGTAAGTTTTTTGTCCCGCAATGGCTGCAATAGATTGGTTCTACATTTGTTTTTGGTGGTTGCTTGGGTAGACCAATCATCTGAGCATTACTCTTACCAGGAGCTATCATTGGATAGCAGTTTTCGTCTCTGGTGACGTGAACATCCAAAATTACGGGGCTATCGTAGGCTAACATTTGTGCGATCGCATCTTTTAATTGCTCACGCTCAGTTACAATTATCCCCTTAATACCGTAGGCTTGTGCCAACAGTTCAATATTTGGCATCCCTACTTCCATATTTGAGGATGAGTAGCGTTCGCCGTGGAAGGCTTGTTGCCACTGGCGTACCATCCCTTGCCAACCGTTGTTGATAATTATGGTCTTGACATTAATGCCATATTGTGCAGCAGTTCCCAATTCTTGCAAACACATTTGGAAACTAGCATCACCACTAATACAGATGACTTGATCATCAGGAAAAGCTACCTTTGCACCAATAGCCGCAGGTAAACCAAAACCCATCGTTCCCAACCCGGCACTAGAAATCCAGCGTCGAGGGCCATTCTTGAGGAATTGTGCTGCCCACATTTGATGTTGACCAACATCAGTAGTATAGAAAGCGTGGGGTGCTTGGCGACCAACTTCGACAATCACCTCTTGGGGTGCAATGCTGTCAAGATGTTGGGGTACAACTAAGGGGTACTCTTCTCGCCAACGATTGACTAAATTGAGCCATTCTATATTTTGGTTGGGTGTAGTTTTTGCTCCTGCTTGTTTACAGCGACGCAACAAGTCAATTAAAACTCTCCGCACATCACCAACAATGGGTACTTCCGGGACGCGGTTTTTACCGACTTCTGCGGGGTCGATGTCGATGTGAATGACTTTGGCGCGGGAGGCAAATTCATCTAATTTGCTGGTTACGCGGTCATCAAATCTTGCACCCACACAAATCAGCAAATCACAATCTGTCACGGCAAAGTTAGCATAAGCTGTACCGTGCATCCCTAGCATCCCTAAAGACAGGGGATGGTGTTCATCAAAAGCCCCGATACCCATCAAGGTAGTTGTGACGGGGATATTAAATAACTCAGCTAGTTCTTGAATTTCTGCGTGTGCGCCAGAAGCGATCGCACCACCACCGACATACAGTAGAGGACGACGGCTTTCTTGAATTAGTTGAATTGCGGCATTAATTTGCCGGGGATTACCCTTCACCGTTGGACGATAACCCGGTAACTTGACTGTACCTGCTTCTACAGGTACATAGTCAAATTCTTCAAAGGCCACATCTTTAGGTACATCAATTAAAACTGGCCCTGGACGACCTGTACTAGCAATATGAAACGCCTCAGCGACAATGCGTGCCATATCAGCAGGTTCACGCACTACATAGGAGTGTTTGACTATTGGTATAGTAATGCCGTAAATATCTGTCTCTTGGAAAGCATCTGTACCGATCATTTTCCGAGGTACTTGTCCTGTGACAATTACCATTGGAATCGAATCCATGTAAGCCGTAGCGATACCTGTCACCAAGTTAGTCGCCCCAGGGCCAGAAGTACCGAAGCACACACCTACTTTGCCAGTTGCGCGGGCATAACCATCAGCAGCGTGAGCAGCCCCTTGTTCATGCCTGACGAGAATGTGCTTAAGAAGACCATTTTCTGCTACTTTGTACAGGTCATCATAAATCGGCAGAATTGCTCCACCGGGATAGCCGAAAATATACTCAACACCGTGGCGCAGGAGGCTATCCAGTAGCGCAAAGCCACCAGTTGCCCGTTTTGGGGTCACAACTGATGAAGTAGAGCTGGCAGACTGGGTGTGTTGCTCTGTTTGTGAGGGACTAGTCGGGGAAGGCAAGCTCACAGTCACGATCAAACCTCAGAGGATAGCTAAGTTAATCTGGAATTTCTGTATTTAATATGTCAATTTTAGGGTAAAACTTCAACTAAGTTATAACTGAAATTTCTGTCTTTAGAGTGTAGCTGATATATCTGTATCATGCTTAGGAGTGGACTATACAAGATAACCCATGATTTTAGTGTAGGATTACGGCGGGTAATATTAGTTAATTTTCCCTGACTTATGAGGTGACAGGTGACAGGGGACAGGAGACAGGTGATAGGGAAGGAAAAAACCCAATGAATAATCACTAAATCACATCTTGCAAAACTCGACGGGTGTTTTTCCATGCCCAAACGCCGACGGTTGCGACTACAAAACTCATTCCTATTAATACAGTTCTCAAACCTAGAGCATCAGTTAATGGCCCGGTAATAGCTAAAGGTAATGATAGGGCAATGTTCACTGCATGATTTTGGAAGCCGAACACCTTACCATACATGGTAGGTGGTGTTTGGTGTTGAATTAGGGTTTGCATCGGCACACCGATTAAGGAAGCACCTATACCTAACAATGCACAAAGTCCTAAAGCTAGCAAAAGACTGTGAGTAAAAGTGAATACGCCTAAAACCAACGCCATCACCAAAAATCCGATTAGGGGTAGGGGTTTGTGATGAAATTTATCGCCCCAGTGACCTAAAATAGCTGCACCTAACACCATACCTACCCCTGCTGCTGCTAAGAAAAAGCCAAATTGTTTTTCTTTTAACCCGAAATCTGCTGCTAATCTAATTGCCAAAACCATTAAAGCTGCAAATACACAATATAAAGTAGTTAGTTGCAGCATGGCATTCAATACCAGACGATTTTTTTTGAGATAGCGCAAGCCTTCTTTCAAATCAGCCCAAGGATCGATTACTGACCGGCGATCGCTCACAGATTTGTGTTCTGATTTAAAATCTACTAACTGAAAGGCAATTGCTGACACTATATATAACCCACCCACCACGGCTTGTTGACCATAGCCTGCTCCCAACCAAGACTTCGCCAAACTCAATATTGGTTCTCCAATAGCAAAACCGACAATTAAAGCCCCCATCATGGTGCTACTGTACAGAGCATTGGCTGCCATAAAATTTTCTTTCCGTACCAACACAGGAATAGCCGCTTGTTCGGCTGGGGCAAAAAACTGTGCCAAGGCAGAAATCGCAAAAGTCAGGACTAAAAACAACAGAAATTCTTTTGGTGAAAACGCTATTAACAGCACCAATATTGCCTGTAATATATTTGAGCCAACTAGGATGAGCTTTTTAGAGAAGCGGTCAACAAAAATACCACCAGCAGAACCCAATACAATTGCAGGTAGAGTAAATGCCACCATCAAAATTGAGTACATGGAGTTTTCTGCTAAACCAGGAAGCGGTGGGTAATTCTCCAGCAAAGCCACCATTAGGACAAAGAAGACTTTATCTCCTAACTGGGATAACAACTGTCCCATCCACAGGAGCATAAAATTCCGATTTTTTAGCAGTGCGCCAAACCCATTATTGACGGCAGCAGGTTCAGTTGGAAACATGGGTCACTTTGGTATTTTAACTAGGGTAGATGGGGACAAATCAATTCAAAATTCAAAATTCAAAATTCAAAATTAAATAACTGGGGATTAGGGACTGGGGATTGGGGATCGGGGATTGGGGATTATTTACATCCTTTCGGTTACTTTGTTTGCCCTATTACCTGTCACCTGTCACCTGTCACCTATCACCTGTCACCTACTTCCTTCCTTGGATGATCGTCACTCCTGCCCAATATCCTTTATTTCTCACTCCTGTGTGCTTATACTGTTTTCCGGATTATTTTTCTTCATAACGTTTTAATAATAAATGCAGAAATTCGGCTGCTGTTAGACGGGTTTTTGGGGTGGTAATTTCACCTTGGGAGGAATCTGCCCAACAGCCTTGTACATTTTGGGGCGATCGCCACATGGTTAAATGATCAACTGATGGCTCTGCGTAAAAGTTATCTTGCCCACTACCAAGTAATAATGAACTCCAATGAGTAAAATAATCATGGCTAAGACGATGAATGGGAAAATTTCCCCATAATGGTACTCCCCATCCGTCGATAGCAATAAAGGCTTGGACATGACCTCCCATAATTTGCCATTGTGTAGCAGCCGCGATCGCTCCAACTACACCAGCACTGAAGCTGACGAATATAACTGGCGATTCTAGCCTATTGTGCAGGCGATCGTGCAGAAACTGCCAAATATGAAATCCTGATAAAGCTAAAACCCCCTCCACTGGCACAACTAATATATTGTTTCTATCTTGACTGCACCCTGAAATAAAGCTTTCAGTTAATTCTGTCTCATGGATTCCAGGGCAAATAATTATAGTCATTAGTTAATAGTCATTAGTCAATGAGCATTGAGCATTGGGCGACTCAATAAGTGGATTTTGGATTGAGTTTCAATCTAAAACCGTCTTGAAAAGTTGAGCCACTGCGTTGGTGTTCGCAAAGCGTCCCATAGGAAAGGGGGTTTCGCCCAAAAGGAACTGCCGAAAGGGTTTATCGGCTTGTAGCAAGTGGCGTTCCTAGGTTGGGAAACCCGCCTACAGAACTTTCCGCAAAATCTAAAATCCCCATCCTGTCACCTGTCACCTGTCACCTGTCACCTGTCACCTGTCACCTATCACCTTCTCCCCAGTTTCCATTCTTTAACCCTCTTTAACACTCGGTATCAAGTAATAACACTAGTATGTCTTTTGATGTATTATTATCAATTTTGTGGTTATCCCATCCCCCTGGATGGGATAATAGTTTATTAATTAGAGTGAACTCCAGCTTTGTCATAGCTGCTGATTTGGCTCTGAATTCTGGTTTATATTGAGGAACTCATTGTGGTTGCCACGCCGGAAAAATTACAAAACACCCAGGAACATTTATCAACTCACGACCGAGTAGCAGTGTTGCTCATGGGGTATGGTGAAGTCGAAAGCTACGAAGATTTCGCCAACTACAACGAACAAGCTTTAAATCTACTTACAGCAAAATTTGCACCTGTACCAACCTGGATTTATCCACCTTTAGCAAAATTATTGGCATTATTTGACCGCCACGAGTGGGGACACCAGCACCACGATTTTATCTCTCCCCACAATGCCATCTTTGAAAAGCAACGCGCTGGTCTTGAACAAGAATTACAAGCTCAATGGGGTAATAGCATCCAAGTTTTCAAAGCTTTTAATTTTTGCGCTCCGTTTTTACCACAACAAGTTCTCGCAGAAATTAAAGCCCAAGGCTTTGATAAAATTCTGATTTACCCGCTACTGGTGGTTGATTCTATCTTCACTAGTGGGATTGCGATCGAGCAAGTTAATAAAGCTCTAGCGGAAATGACTGATGGTGACAACCATTGGGTCAAAGGACTGCGTTATATTCCGTCTTTTTATAATGAGCCGAAATATATTCATTTGATGGCGCATCTAGTTGAAGAGAAAATTAACGCTGATTTAGCAGCAACCTATTTACCTTCTCAAATCGGTATTGTATTGATGAATCATGGGTGTCCTCATAAAGCCAAAGGATTCACCTCCGGTATTACCGAAAGTCAAGCATTGTATGATTTGGTGCGGGATGAGTTAATCAATCGCTATCCTTTAATTTCGGTAGGTTGGCTGAATCACGACACACCATTAATTGAATGGACACAACCAAATGCAACACAAGCAGCCAATAACTTGATTCAATTGGGTGCAAAAGCAATAATCTTTATGCCTATTGGTTTTGCCACAGAAAACCACGAAACTTTATTGGATGTACACCACATCATTCATGCTTTAGAGAAAAAGTATCCCGATGTGGATTATGTACAAATGTCTTGTGTTAACGACCATCCAGAGTTTTTGGCAATGGTTGCACAATGGGCAAGTAGTCATATTGCTGAGTTACAAAATCAGCAGGCAGTCACTGTAAATCCACAGGTAACTACTAATCATCATCACCATCACCATCACTAAATCGGATGGTAAAAAGTTTAAAAAGTACCACAAAGATGAAAGGGTTGTAGGGTTTAAGGTGTAGGGTATGGGGAAAACAGTCTTGGACTACGCCCCATACCCTTCAACTTTTTAAGCAAATCGTATTGGGTTGCGTCTCTGCTTAACTTTTAACCTGTAAATCCGAAGATTTTCGCCAAGTCGTTAAGTCGTTGATAAACAGGGAGAATCTTTTCTCCTTGCACTTCGACAGTAGCCTCTGGATAATTACGAATAGCTCCAAGTAGGGTAACTTCACCATCTTGCTGAATAGATGCAGTTACAGCACTTCGGAGTGCTTTTTGGTCTAGTGGTTTTGAGGGAGGATGAAGTACTTCCCCAATTTGAGAAACCAAAATTGGGCCTGTCCAACTAGAAAGCAAACTATTTAAAAGAGCAGGATTAGCCTTAATTCCATCTTGGAGTGCTTTACGAGCTAAATCTGGGTCTTGTTGAGATGTCTGGAAATAAGCTAAGAGGGCTGGTGTAGTTTCACCTGTAACTGCAAATTGATTTAATTCTTGAACAGAGATGGGAGTTTGAAAATTGCCATATTTTAAAATAACCTGTTCAGCAGCATAAGCATGAGTATTTGAGAGGAAAACCCCAATGCTCATTCCTAAAGCTGCTGTTTGAGCAAATAATTGCTTGAACGGAGATTTTTGAAATTGCAGCAAACGTGAAAAAATCTGCATCTTGTTAACCTTCCTAGTAGATAAAGCAGACACAAGCGTGAAAATATCAAGTGCGATTAGGGGCAATACATTTACTAGGTTATCTAAATAAATTAAAGTTTTTCAGAAGTTATTTTGCTTTGGGAAAAAAAGCAAATATTCCTTTGTGTGTGAGTCTATCTGAAGCATTGTTTTGGACTGTATACTTGTATCGGTTTTACCGATCCATTGAGACTGATTGTGTCAGTTGCATACATGACTTTTACGCTTAACTAAACCTTATTGGCATATGAGCAGCCTGATCTTTTTCGCTCATGTCTAAGTTCAATCTCCGTACGAAACCTGTGTAGGATTTTGTTTTATTGCTTACCAGAACTTCTTTTACTACTTTAGGAAGAAGCCATTCGATATATTATTTTTGCCTGCTATTGATTAATTTAACCTAGGTAAAATGCCAAAATGCTTGCTGACAATGTTTTTACTGTTGCAGTAGGCAGTGTCATATTCTTAAATAAGTTTCCACCTTAAGTAAGAGGTTTAACTGTTATTAATCTATGAGAATCTGAAGTTAAAAGTGGAAATAGTTATTGCACAAGCATTGACAAAACCTAAAATCCTGTTTGAAGAATCTTAAATTTTTGCAAACATCATAATCGTGAAATATCATCTAGTTAAAAGGCAGATGTTCGACGCTTTTTTAGCGAATTTGCCTAAACTATATGTCCTTTTGCTCAATACTTTTTAAGTTCAAAATGCTTCATCTGTGAGCGAAATAATTTTTGTTTATAGACCTTAAATAGCTATTACCATTCGCTCTCTCTGAAGCAAGCTACAACATGACAAAAAAATAGACTCTTCAAACAACCTCTTAAAGAATTTAGGTTTACTCTGCACCAATAAGTAGTTTGGACAACACTTTTGCCCTTTGCAATCAAATTAAGTCGCTAGAGAACTAGAAGGGAAGAAAATTATGATTAGCCCCATCTCATCAATTAATGGGTCGGAGACAACAGGCAGGTACTTAGTATTATTGCGTGAAAATGCAACCGATTCAGGAATCCGCACACTGCGTGATTACACTGGAAATAGGAGAGTTGCTAGAGCAGCCGACTTTGAAAAAAATGCCGTTACCGCAGATCAGTTAGAGCAAACGGATACCACGATATTTGACAATTTAGGTGTTGCTGTTTGTACTCTTGACCCAGAACAGTTGCAGTCACTCCATCAGGCGAGTGATGAAAGTAGTGCGATTGCTGTCATTGAAGCAGAAAGAGTTGTTTACGCTTTAAACGGTCAAGGATTGGGGGGTATCGTCGAACAACTAGCACCCAGGAGTACCACTAATCCGGCAATGGAATACCTCAAAGGCTACCGAGATGCTGTGGATAGGCTCGTAGATCATCTAGCACCCACAAATGGTACTACCAGGATGTTGCCTATGCCCGGTATCCAGGTGGTGGACGAAACAATAGCAACATGGGGACTACAAATCACAAAAGTCGTCAATTCCAAATTTAGTGGCCGGGGGATTAAAGTTGCAGTTCTCGACACAGGGTTCGACTTGACTCACCCTGATTTTGCCGGACGGAGGATAATCAGCAAATCGTTCATACCTAACCAAGAGGTGCAAGATAGAAACGGGCATGGAACTCACTGTATCGGTACAGCTTGTGGTCCTTTTTCTCCTGCTATCCCCCCGCGTTATGGCATTGGTTACGAAACAGAAATCTTTGCAGGCAAAGTGTTAAGCAATCAGGGACGTGGGACTGATAGCGAAATTTTAGCAGGCATTGAGTGGGCGATCGCCAATGGCTGCCAAATTGTCTCAATGTCTCTGGGAGCGCGTGTATTCCCTGGACAGCAGTACTCAGGGGTATTTGAGGTTGTTGCTGATCGTGCGCTCCGCAATGGGATGTTAATTATCGCAGCAGTTGGTAACGATAGTGAGCGACATTTAGGCATAGTTGAGCCAGTTAGTCACCCAGCTAATTGTCCCTCGATCATGGCTGTAGGTGCGATTGACTCTCAACTGGAAGTTGCTTACTTTTCTAATGCTGGGCTGAATGCGAATGGTGGTCAGGTCGATATTGTCGCTCCTGGGGCTGAACCGAGAACACCAGGGGGCAGTTCGAGAATTGATGTTCATTCAAGCTATCTGATGCCAACCAGATATAGAAGATTGGCGGGTACGAGTATGGCCACACCTCATGTCGCTGGTATAGCTGCTCTGTATGCCGAGGCTATAGGAGCTACTGGCCGTGTTCTCTGGAATCGACTGACTCAAAATGCTCTCAGACTGTCCTTACCTTCAGTAGATGTTGGGGCTGGACTTGTTCAAGCACCTTAGAAGATTTTTCCTATCTTCTCACCTGAAGACCGTACTTCAACCATCCTTAGACTATACCTTGGGATGGTGAGTACCTATTTTAGCAATGCCGACTTAGCTGATAAGCATTGCAGGTTCTACTCCAGAAAGCGGTAGGGAATTGTTGATATGTCAAATGTTAATTTATCAATTGCAGTTGATGAAAAATACATAGATCAGATCCAGGAAGTAGCTCAAAACTTAGAGTCTTCTGGAATGAATGTTGGACAACTGTTGGAGAATCTGGGAATTATAACTGGTTCATGTGATTCTGAAAAAGTGGATGCTCTTGCTCAAGTTGAAGGAGTCTCTCATGTGGAACTGTCGCGAGAATATAAATTAGCACCACCGGAATCTGATGTCCAATAATAATAGCCCAGAAACTATATACAGAGGCTAAATTTCTATATTCTTACAAAAGTAAACTTCCCATGAGTAGGAATTAAAATGTCAAACAAAATTAGCTTAAATGAATTTATTTCTCAAGTCAAAGAGGACTTGAAACCCACAGAAGATACACCAATCTTCTTTTTAGAAAAAGCAGAATTAGAGATTCATGTAGCAGTTTCAAAAGTGGGTTCAGTTGAAGGCGAAGTCATGGGAAAATCTGACTTAAAAATTAGTGTACTAGGTGTGGATTTCTTGAAAATCGGCGAATTCCAAGCTAGTGGTAAAGCATCTGGAAGTCTAGAAAGAAAAGATATACATACTATAAAAGTGACCCTTGTACCAATTTTTAATAATGAAGAGATAAAAACTAGTTTAACCGAAAATCAATTGATAGAAATAAAAAGAGCTATCAAGAGAAAGATAATGCGGGGAGAAGAGGAAGATCATAATACTAATTTAAGCGAAACAGAACTAGAAGAAACAAATAAAGCTACTAAAAACAAAAGAATGCGTGGATAACAAAATAAAAATGAACCTTCAATGTTTAAGAAAAAAATATTGATTTTAACAGCCAGCCCAGAAAATCATCTCAGGTTGCGGGTAGATAAAGAAATTAAAGCGATCGAGCAAGAATTAGATCGCTCTAAAAATCGCGATAAGTTTGAAATTATTCCTAAATTGGCAGTGAACCCTGGCGACTTAATTCGGGTTCTAGAAGCCGAAAAACCAGAGATTGTCCATTTTTCTGGGCATGGAAAGCAGGCAGGTTTAGTTTTTGAGAATGAAGCAGGACAGTCTCAGCTAGTGAGTGCAGAAGCTCTGGCAAGGCTATTTAAGCAATTTAGGAATGAAATTCAGTGTGTTCTCTTGAATGCTTGCTATTCCGAATTTCAAGCTCAGGCAATCAACGAACACATTCATTACGTGATTGGGATCAGTAATCAGATTGAGGATACAGCAGCCATTAAATTTGCCGTCGGTTTTTATGCCTCCCTAATTGCCGGTCGTACCTATAAAGATGCCTATGACTTTGGTTGTATTGCTCTCGATCTGGAGGGAATACCGGACGATTTGATCGACTTTAAGGAAAATACTCAACCCAATTTAACTGTTCCACGACTTCCCGAAAATCCCCCGACAACTCACCATTACCTAAATATTATTAACGCCTTAAAGAGCGGAAGATTAGTTCCATTCATTGGCCCGGGGTTTAACTTGTTTGACGAACAGTTAACGAATCAGAGACTCAGTGAAATTGAACTAGCAGATTACTTAGCCCAGAATTTAGGAATAACCTCTCCCTATGAAGATTTAGTAGGTGCGCCGTGTCCACTCTGCCTTGTCAGTGCAGATGATCTGCCAGCCGATTGTCCTGTCAAGAAAGCCCTGCTGCAAGGCACAATTACAGCTTGTCCACTCGCTAACGAACAGGCACTTGCTCTGGCGAAGATGAATCTTCAGTGCCTTGCTCAATATGTCCAGCTTACCTTCGGCATCAAGGATGTTTACGAAAGGTTGTACGAACTTTTGAGAGGGAAATACAGTCCTAGTCGATTTTATTTGTTCTGGGCTAATCTCCCTGAAAAAATGGAAGAAAAGCAATATCCTTTGCCTTATCAATTAATCGTGACCACCAATTACGATGATATGTTGGAACGGGCTTTTAGAGCAGCTAATCAACCGTTTGATTTAGTGTTCTATGTAGCAGAAGGCGAAGAGGTGTGTGGTCGATTCAAATATAAGCCGTTTGAAGAAAAAGCCCGTCCCATTGACAAGCCCAATCAATTGGAAGTCATCAGCAAAGCAAAAGATCGTCCAGTTATTCTCAAACTCTATGGCGTAGTTGATTTAATTGAGAGTCAACAGTGCAATTTTGTCATTACTGAAGATCACCACATCAATTATTTAGCCTACCGAGAGATTGGACAACTGCTGCCTAAGGATATTTTGGAAATTTTATGGGAAAGTCATAACATCTTGTTTATGGGTTTTAACCCCAGCGATCCTGATCTGCGGGTTATCATCAATCGAATTTGGGGAGAGCGGCTAGTTGGGCAAAAATCTTGGATGATCCATCAATCGAAGCCAGGGGAGCTAGATAAAACCTTCTGGAGTAAGCGACAGGTAGAACTGATCGATAGTCGCTTAGAAGATTACTGTACTGACTTAGCCAATGGGATAGAAAAGTTGTCACCCAAGAAGTCCCTATATGAGCTTTGGAGTTAATTCTATGGGTGAAGTACCTTACCTGGGTTTAAATCCATTTTCAGAAAAAGACGCACCATTCTTTTTTGGACGGGATGAGCAAAAAAGAGCGATCGCCAGAAATCTTCGGGTTTCGCGTCTGACAGTCCTGCTGGGGGAAAGTGGAGTAGGCAAGAGTTCCATTTTGCAAGCTGGCGTTGTTCCCCAGTTCCACCGAGATGGCGAACAACACCAACAAGAGCATGATGGTAGGCCTTTGTGGGCTGTTGTTGTGTTCAATGCCTGGCACAGTGATAATCCGTTGATGCTACTAGTAACCGAGATTCGGCATTCTGTTGCCGCAGCATTAAAAATTGACCCGGCTAGCTTGAAAGATGAGGCAACAATCACCGAAAGTCTGCAAACCTGGACAGAGATGTTGAGTGAAGAGCCAGAAAGAGGTCAAATTTTCATTATTCTAGACCAATTTGAGGAGTTCTTTCAGTACCACTCACAGGAGTCTGGGGAAGGAACATTCGCCGATGAGTTTCCTCGATGGGTCAATCGTCCCAGCTTGTCGGTCAATTTCCTCATTGCCATGCGCCAGGATGCTCTAGCTAAACTCAATCACTTCCAGGGACGAATTATCAATATATTTGACAATCAACTGGTACTCCAGCGTCTTGACCGACCCTCAGCACGAGACGCAATTGTCAAGCCAATTGGGCAATACAACCTGCAACAGATTATTACAGACCACTTTATGACCTCGCGACTCACTCTGCTTTCTATACCTAGCATAGAAAAAAGTCGCATCCTCAAGTATGGTGTTGTCCATCGCTTGCAGCAGATCGCCCAGCAAAATCTGCACAATCAGAGCGTACCTCAAATAGCTACTGTTATTTTTAATTCCTGGCGTGGTAATCCGGTCGTTAATTTAAAACAGCAGGTGGATAACGACATCAGAAAAATCTTTCCCGATGTCCAAGTTCCTCAAGCCGGGACTTCATTGGCTCAAACCTTGCAGGAGTGGGCGGAGCATATCGGTGGTAAAGAAGGAAAGGGTAAACTTTTTATCATCTTCGACCAATTTGAAGAGTTTTTCCAGTATCAGCAGCCAGACATGGGAGAAGGAAGCTTTGTTGCCGAATTTGCCCGTGCGGTCAATTATGCTGAACTACCTGTCCATTTCCTGATTGCCATCCGTGATGAGGCATTAAGTTTACTCAAATATTTTGAACAGCGCATACCTGGTATTTTTGACAACCACTTGCGTATTAAAGAACTAGAAGAAGACTCAGCGATCGCTGATTTAGTCAAACCGATTGAAGAAACCACCGACAAAACAAGCCAGGCGATCGCGATCGAACCCGAACTAGTTGAGGAGGTATTAAATCAGGTTCAGGTGGGTATGGTTTCTCTCATCGAAACTGATCAGGGTAGGATAAGTATTCCTTCTACCTCCCAAGACAATATAGAAATTGAAGCTCCTTTTCTAGAACTGGTAATGGAACGCCTCTGGAAAGAAGAGATTGGCAAAAAAGGCTCACGTTGCCTACGGTTAGAGACACTAAATCAATTCAGCATTCCAGAGAAGAATATAACTGCCGCCCAAAGGATCGCTAACGAGCATCTAAGTGAACAGATGAATATTCTCTCAGACAGAGAACGGAATGCTATGGCAACTGTCTTTAAATACTTGGTGAGTGCAGGAGGCACTAAGATTGCTTATCCTGTCCTCGATTTGCCAGAGACTACAGGGCTGAACCAAGGTGAACTCATATCGGTGCTAGACAAACTCGACAGACAACGCATCTTGCGTACAGTCAAAGCCCCTCATCATTCAGATGTAAAACGCTATGAGATTTTCCACGACATCATAGCTTTACCGATTTTAAAATGGCGCGATCGATACTTACTGGAAAAAAGGCTCAAAGAAGAAAAAGAAAAAGTTAAACAGAAAGCAGAAAAGCAGATTCGGAGAGGCAGTTTAATTGGGGGAGGTGTTTTGTTATCCATCATTATTTTGACATAGTTCTGGGATGCAGGTAACAAAATACATCAATTATCAGTGGTAGATACTGAGATGAAAAAAGCTTGGGATGCTTATACTGCCGCCCAACTCTCTCAACTCCCTGGACAAATTGATGGGTTAATTACGGCTATCCAGGCAGGACATAAATTGACAGTGCCCTTGAAAGATCCATCTTTCATTTGGAACCCCTTCCTCGCACCTCGAATTAATGAGTACAAAAATAATTCAATCCAGGTCTTACAAAAAATTTTGAATAGCATCCGAGAAAAAAATCACCTGATTCTCCACCCAATGCCTCAGAGTAGCATGTATAGCCTGAGTTTCAACCAGAATAGGAAGCTCATAGCTACTGGCTTCGCCGACGGCACTGTCCGTCTGTGGACGCTACAGGGTCAGCAAAAAAATCAATTCCCAGTTCCCGGAGGTAGAATCTTGAGCCTCAGCTTCAGCCCTGATGGAAAGCTCTTAGCCACTAGCTCTGATGATGGCATTGTCCGCCTGTGGACCTTACATGGTCAACAACAGAATGAATTCTCAGTTCCGGGAGGTCAAGTCTTGAGCCTCAATTTCATATCTGATGGGAAGCTCTTAGCCACTGGTTCCGTTGACGGCATTGTTCGCCTGTGGACTCCACAAGGTAAGAAACAGAATGAATTTCAAGTCTCTCAACAACCAGTTTATGGCCTCAGCTTTAGCCCAGATGGGAAGTTCCTAGCCACTGCCTCCCAAGACGGTACTGTCCGTCTGTGGGATCTCCAAAACCTCCAACCTTTTAAGGCTCTTCTAACTTTGCCAAATCAGGGTAGTGTTTGGAGCCTCAGTTTCAACCCAGATGGGAAGCTCTTAGCCACTGGTTACGTTGACGGTACTGTCCGCCTGTGGACTATACAGAGTAAGAAACAAGAAGAATTCCCAGGCTACACAGGTCGAGTGCCAGTATTGAGCATCAGTTTCAATCCCCATCAGAATCTCATGATTACTGGTTCCAGCAACGGGATTGTCCGTTTCTGGGATATTCAACAAGAGAAACGACAGGTTGCCGATAATTTAGATAACTTGCTAGCAAGTGGTTGTGATTGGCTCAAGGACTATCTAGCAAGCCATCCTAATGAAAAAAAGAATTTGTCATTCTGTCAATATAAATAGGGAGTTTTGACCTAATGAAAACAAAGCACTATAAATTCAAAGTTTTGCCACTCTTTACAGTATCAGTCGTTGCTATGATTTTTAGTTCTGTTTTGTCCAATTCTGCTGTAGTAGAGGCGGCAAGTATTTCAGAGTTAACAATAGAAGAGCGGTTAGTGAGAGTGAGAAAACATATACAGCAGGGAGGAGAAGAACTCATAGACTCGTATTGCCCTGTATCTTCACAGCAAGATGATCTAGATGCTAAAAATATTCTTTTAGTCAAGTGGCCAAAAATATTCTTTTAGTCCAGTGGGGCAAGAGGCAATTATATGAGATTTAGCACAACCCGTAAAATCCAAAAAATTGGTGACGAAATCCATGCAATATACCAACATGGGGCCTGTCAAACTCGTTATCATTCAACCCACTACCTTCTGTAATTTAGATTGCGATTACTGCTATCTACCCAATCGCCAATCTAAACTACAGATGTCACTCGATTTGCTCGAACCCATCTTTAAAAATCTGTTTCATAGCCAATTAATTGATCAAGAATTTACTGTGATTTGGCACGCTGGTGAACCTTTGACTATGCCAATCGCTTTTTATAATGCGGCATTTCAAAATATTAAGCACCATATATCAGTCCATTCAAACTAATGGAACATTAATTAATCAAGCTTGGTGTGATTTGTTTAAAAGCTATCAAGTGCAGATGGTTATTAGCCTTGATGGTCTGGATTTTATCCACGATGCTCACCGCAAAACTAGGAAAGGCTTGGGTACTCATGCCAACACAATGAGAGGAATATCACTGCTCAAAGCAAATAATATTGACTTTCGTGTAATTGCTGTGCTGACTCAAGACTCTTTAGATTATCCAGAAGAGATGTTTAATTTCTTCATGGAAAATGACATTAGAAAGGTGGGATTTAATATTGACGAAAAAATAGGCTCTCATGAGTCATCATCTTTTGAAAATAGGGGAATAGAAAAACGCTACCGTGCTTTTATGCAGCGTTTCTATGAGCTAGTGAAAAGCACGAATTGGTACTTAAAAATTAGAGAATTTGAGGAGCTTAAACATAAGATTTGCTACGGAATGCCCAATGAAATAAAAGGTCAATTTACACCTTTTTTAATTATCAGCATAGACTATCAAGGTAATTTTTCCACATTCTCACCAGAACTTTTATCTATGAAAAGTTCTATCTATGGCGATTTTATTTTGGGTAATGTGAAACATGACACATTTGAATCAGTCTGTAAAACAGATAAATTCAAAAGAATCAATCACGATATTCAAGCAGGGGTCGATTTATGTCAGCATACCTGTCCATATTTCTCTGTCTGTGGAGGTGGTTCTCCTGCTAACAAATACTTTGAAAATGGCTTATTTGAATCGTCTGAAACGATGTATTGCAGATATTCAACGAAGATTTTAACAGATATCATTCTGGAGGATATTGAAACTTATTTGGTACTCGATCAACCTAAGATTAACGGATGAAGTAGCTATATCTAGAAACTAAAAAAGTAAAAATTTATGCCAGTACCACAGCAAGAAAACCAAACTCGTAATGGTTCGATTTTGGATCAACAGAAACAAGCCCTACCAGAGGTATCTTCACCTCTCACAATAGCCAAAAGTTTTGCAGAAAATCAACGGCTTCTGATTGAAGCTTACCTGAAGCTATTAGATATGGTTGCAGTATCCCAAGTATCAACAGGGGTGCTGCCAAGCATTACTAAAAACCGTTATCTTGTCTATGTGCATGGGATTAGCCAGCATCAACATGGATATTCCAACAGTTGGTGGCAAGCATTACAACCTTATATTGGAAAAGTGTTCGAGGATGGCAATCTTGGCGATACCCGTAGAGAGGTGCTGTGGAGTGATTTAGTTAATGCGTCAACTGTTGCTGATATGGTTGATACTACGCAAAAAGAGCAATTAAAGCGAGAGATTCTGGCAATTTTAGAAGATAGACAGCGACAAGAGATAGCCGCAAAAACTGGCGGTGGTCGCCAGGTACATCTGTCCATGCAGACTCGTGTCATAGAACCTAGTCAGGTTTTGGGAATTGATGACTTTCTTATCTATATGTTGAACAACGAAATGCGCCAACAAATCATCAATCGCTTTACTGATACTGTGAAACCACTCCTTGGCAGTAATAATCAAATCGACATTATTTCCCACAGTTGGGGTACTGTAGTTGCCTACGAAGGGTTACGAGAACTTGAGGCTGAACAATTTTTACAGGGACAAGTCTCAAACTTCTTTACTGTCGGCAGTGCATTATCCATTGGACCAGTACGCGCCTCTTTGCGCCGAGAAAATCAGGATGGTCGCCGACCTTCTATGGTGAATAAATGGATTAATCTTGATGCACAAGGGGATTTGGTTGGCGGGATGTTAGGGGATATGTTTGAGATTACTCAGGAAAACCTGGGACTTTACCCAATCGGTTGTCTATTAGAGTGGTTTGGTTATAGGTTATCCTGTGCGCACCATTCTTACTTTGTAAAGGAAAATACAACGGTCAACCGAGATATCTTTGCTCAGTACATTGTGGAGTAAGTGCTAGAATCTACCCGAAATTCGGAACTAGGGTTAGGCTACACTTTAACCTACCCTACTGTTACGGCAATTTTTCTATGGGTTATCTCGCTGTTGTTGGCGTGCTTGGAGTTTGAGCATAATCTCTGCGTGCATTTCACGGGTGATGGGGTAGAAATAGGTTAAGACTAAGCCCAAAATTAAACAGATGGTGGGTAAAGGGCCAACGGCAATGCGAATAGCTAGTAAGGCTGATTCAGGTTGTATGGGTGGTGGACTTTGACCGGCTACAGTTTCTTGAAAACCGGATGCTTGCAAGGCATTACCTACTAAAAATAGCCCAAAAGCTAAACCAAATTTTTGCAACAACACCATAAAGCCATAAAAAATCCCTTCCCGGCGTTGTCCAGTTTGGAGTTCATCTAATTCAATCACATCGGGAATCATCGACCAGGGAACTAAGTAAGCTGTGGATACGCCAACACCCGCCATGATAGCCATGACATACATCAGAACTATTTGACCAGGTTGTAAGAAAAAGAGTCCGGCGGCGGCAATTATCCATAAACTCATACCGAGGAAATAAACTAGTTTTTTACCAACTCTTTTACTCACAGCCGCCCAGACAAATAACATTAATAGGGCTGTTCCTTGAACTGCAATCATGACTGTCGGGACATCTGCGGTTTTGAGGGACATACAGTAGATGACAAAGAAGGGAATAATACTGGCGGTGATTTGTACGCCTAGCCAAGAAAATAGATAGATACCGATAACGAAGAGAAAAGGTCGGTTAGTGAAAACAATTTTGAGTTGTGCAAAAAAGGGTATAGATTCAGATTCTTCGACTTGAATACGTTGAGCTTCAAAAGCTAAGACGCGATCGCGCACGCCAAAAATACACCAATATAAAGATATAACGGAAATTACAGTACAAATTGCTGCTAAAACTATATATTGTTGTTGCTCATTGACTATCTGGGAAAACACTACTTGCGCTAACAACAATGACAGAATACTACCACCAATAGAAAAGGCAAAGCGAAAACTATTCAGGCTGGTACGTTCGTCATAATCTTGGGTGAGTTCTGGGGTGAGTGCAGTGTAAGGTAAATTCACCACAGTATAAAATACTTGGGAAACTACCCCAATCGCTACGTAATACCAAAATAACGCCCAAACATTAATACTTTGGTTGCTATTAAATTGCGGTACAATCCACTGCAAGAAAAAGAAGATGCCGAAAGGAATTGCTCCATAAAACATCCAAGGTAAACGACGACCCCAACGCCTTGATTGGGTCTTATCTGTTAGCACTCCCACAAAAGGATCGTTGACTGCATCCCAGATTTTACCAATCAACAAGACACTACCAGCTAAACCTGCTGGAATCCCCGCTACATTGGTAAAGAAAATCAAGAGAAAAAATATGGAGATGTTGGCGGTAATTGCGGGGCCTAAATCTCCCGCACCATAAGCCAGCTTGGTTTTTAAATCTAGTTTTTGACTAAGTTTATTCTTTTGGGGATAGTCATCAGCCGCAGAATCGTTCATAATGTTTTGCGCTCATACTAAAATAAGAAATTTGCGATCGCTTCGCTCACTGTAGGCATCGCCTTTAGTATCACCTATAAAATACTTACCTTATGCCAGACCTTTACGTTTCTTGGTCAGAATATCACTATAAAATTGAGCAACTGGCGGCTCAGATTTATCACTCCGGTTGGGAATTTAATCAGATTGTTTGTCTAGCCAGAGGCGGACTGCGAGTTGGTGATATTCTTTCCCGTATATACCAACAGCCTTTGGCAATTTTAGCAACATCATCTTACAGTGGCCCTGGTAAACAAGAAAGAAGTAGTCTAAGCTTTGCTCGTCATTTAACGATGACCACTGAAACATTAGGCTCGCGTATTTTGGTTGTTGATGACTTAGTAGATTCTGGCATCACACTTAAGGAAACTATTCCTTGGCTGGATGAAAATATTGACTCCCTAATTGAAGAGATTCGCACCGCCGTGATTTGGTATAAAGCTTGTTCTGTCGTTGTACCCAATTATTACATTGATTATTTGCCCGATAATCCTTGGATTCGTCAACCTTTTGAACATTATGAACAGATAAGTCCGGCGGAAATGGCGGCTAAGGTGGGATGAGGGGGCATTAATCTCTCTGTGTTCTCTGTGCCTTTGTGGTGTCAGAGCTTTTTAACCACAGAGGCACAGAGACATGGAGATTTCTAGCTAGAATAACCACAACCACATTGGCAGGGTGAATAGTAAGAGAATAGATCCTAGTGCTAAAGTTGTGACTGCGAGATTACGATCTAAATTAAAGGTTTCGGCAATTACCAGGGAAGCGAAGGCTGGAGGCATAGCCATTTGTAGGATAATTACCTTGGCGGCTGGCCCGGTTAATCCCAAAAAGGGCAAAGTACAGCCCAAAATGAAGGGAACGAGCAGCATTTTAATGAGTAAGCTGATTCCTACCTGTGGTAAGTTGACCCAAGTGTTAAGCTTTGCCAACCGCATCCCAATTAATACTAAAGATAAAGCTACTGTAGTCCAAGCTAATTTATCTAAGCTGAATGCTACCTCATCAGGAATTGCTATTTGACGGAATAATAAGCCAAAGCCAAAACTCCAGATGGCGGGGTTAATCAAAATAGCTTTAGCTACTTGAGTAATGTGTCCTTGATTGTGTTCATTGTCACCAAAACGCGCACCTAAAGCTACACCCAAGCCATACGCACCAGGAAAAGACCCTAGTAAATCGTAAAATAACGCCCAAGCAAAGTATTCTTGACTGATCATTGCTAAGGTGATGGGGAAACCCAGATATCCGGTGTTACCAATCATCGCTGCTAACAACAAACTACCTTGAGTAGACTTTTGGGGGATGGTTTCGCTGAAGTAAGTTTGTACTTTTATGCCTAGCCATGCTAAAAATGCTCCTAGTAGAATAGCAAGGTAAGCGATCGCTGGAGCAATCCAAATCGGCCCTGATAAGTCAGCTTGGCGTAAGAAAGCAACAATACTGATAGGTACTCCCACCCAAAACAAGAATTGAGCTAAACGAGTCGGGACTGTACTAGGTAGTTTCCGTCCCAGCATAAATCCTATGAGGACTAATCCCACAAGTTTGACGTATAGTTCTAGGAGATTTATCAATGTTGTGTCTGGGGATATAGATGTAAAATGCTACCCAATCAGTTTATTTCTATTTAGTTTAAAATCTGTTATGAATTGTGAACAAAAACAGGAGTTGACCTTTGAATAAAGCTGGATATTCTGGAAAACCAAAAAACTCATTAGGTGAACCTATTGACGATATTCCAGCAGCTTTACGCGATACTCCTGATGTCACGCGTAAGACAAAGTTGCAACCCATAGTTTTGTTGCTGGGGGGAGTAACAATATTTGTACTGCTGGCTATAATTAGCGGCTTTTTGTTTTCGCTCACCACACCGAAGAAAACTGTCGAATCTCAGCCTTCACCCGTTAGTTCTGTTCCTATACCAACTCCTACTAACTCTCCCAATAATATTGATAGTGTATTGGGACATTTGGCATATCCAGAAGCACCAGTGTCAGAATTAGTCCCAATTACCGCCGATGGCCGAATCAGAATGCGGAAAAACGCCGCCGCTAGATATCAGGCGATGGTACAAGCGGCCAGGAGTGCAGGGGTAATTTTAGTCCCTATTTCTGGCTTTCGTGCTGTAAAAGAACAGGAGCAGTTATTTTTTACTATTGGCGCACAACGCAATCAAACCCCAGCGCAAAGAGCAGCTCTCAGTGCGCCACCAGGACATAGTGAACACCATACTGGTTACGCTGTGGATATTGGGGACGGAGCAGCACCAGCGACAAATCTGCAAGTTACCTTTGAAAATACCAGAGCTTTTCAATGGCTTCAAGCTAATGCTGCTCGCTTTGGCTTTGAGCTGTCCTTTGGACAAGATAATCAACAAGGGGTGAGTTATGAACCTTGGCACTGGCGTTTTGTAGGCGATCGCGATAGCCTAGAAACGTTCTATAAAGCCAGAAATATCAAACCAGCTAAAATAGCTCAATGAAAAGTGCTGAGTGCTGAGTGCTGAGTGTATAAAAAATTAACCAACTTCTCAGAGAAGTTGGTTAATTTTTTAAAAAGCCCGTGACGAGGATTGAACTCGTGACCTCACCCTTACCAAGGGTGTGCTCTACCACTGAGCCACACGGGCGAATTTTGAAAATTCTAGATTTTGAATTTGCATGAAATCCAAAACCTAAAATTGAAGGTGGGCCGGGCTGGATTTGAACCAGCGTAGGCGTAAACCAACGGATTTACAGTCCGTCTCCATTAACCACTCGGACACCGACCCGTATGTCCCACGATTTACAATAATAGCAGCATATTTTAGAAATGGCAAGGGCTTTAGAAAAATTTTAGGAAGTTTGTAGTCAGGACTTTAGTCCTGAAAGTTTCTAAGCACTAAAGTCCTGACTATAAAACTGTCTAATCTAGAAGTTCTCCGGTTTCTTGCAGGGAGTGCAAGCGGCGATAAATGCCTTCATGACGCAAGAGTTCATCATGGCTACCGACTTCTACAATCTTTCCTTGATCTAAAACGACAATCTTATCTGCTTCCCTGACTGTACTCAGACGGTGAGCAATGACGATTGTGGTACAAGTCCCTTGAATCGATCGCATCGCTAATTGAATGGAACGCTCAGACTCGTAATCTAGACTAGAGGTGGCTTCGTCAAAAATCAGCACATCGGGTTGTACTAGCAAGGCTCTCGCAATACCCAAACGCTGTCTTTGTCCACCAGATAACCTGACGCCACGTTCCCCAACAACGGTGTAATAACCTTGGGTTAGTTGCTGCACTACTTCGTCAACTCTGGCAATTCTACAGGCTTCTTGAACTTCTTCCAAGGTAGCAGTTGGTCTACCATAGGTGAGGTTTTCCAAGATAGTCCCGTTAAACACGTCTACTTCTTGGTGTACGATCGCCAGCCTGCGTCTATACTTACCTACATTCAAGGTGCGAATATCTTGACCATCAATGAGAATTTGTCCATCTTGGGGTTCAAAATAACGCAACAGTAGCTTCACCAAGGTAGACTTACCAGAACCAGAACGTCCGACTAAGGCGACTGTTTGGTATGGTTCAATCAACAAGTTGATATCTTGCAGCACTTTACGGTTAGCATCATAACCAAAACCAACGTGAACAAATTCAACTTTGCCAGTAAATTTATAGGGTGATGTTGTCTCGTCTTCTTTACCTAAAATCCCAACTGATTCATTACCAATTGGTTCTTGGAGAAATTCATGAAATCGCAGCATGGAAGAATAGCGACGAGCAAAAACTTCTGCTAGGGTGCTAATTGGTTCTAACTCAGCATAAGCCATACTAGAAAGAGTTAAAGTCATAACAAAATGACCGAGAGAAACTCTACCGTTGACTGTGGCTGCTAACGTTAAACTCAAAATGCTAAATACACAAAACTGAATTACGGCTTTTTGCCAAGTCAGCAGTTTAACATAACCTTTATGAATGCGATGATCTACTACTTTTAGCTCTCGATCTAAACGTTGCTTTTGGCGTTTTAATTCTTTGCCTTCCGTTGCAAAAGCTTTGACAGTTTTGATATTAGTGATTAGTTCGGAAGTCCGGCTTTCCGTATCTTCCATGTATTTATCTAATTTGCTTTCATGCCAAATTATCCGTTTTAATTCCTTCAAGCTAAAGCCAAGTATAGCTACAAAAGAAATTAAATATAACAGAGCAATTCGCCATTCAATCAACACAATAAATACAAAAATTCCCACCACACGAAACATTTTAGGAATTAACTGTCCGGCGATTTCAGGATATGTCCAAGTGTGGTTAGAAATACCTCTAGCAACTCTGCCTGCTATCCGTCCGGGATTATTTTCATCATAAAATTCTAGTGGGAGAGTCAGAATTTTTTCGATGGCAATTTGGGTTTTATCCCGACGCGATCTTAAGGCGATATCCCAGTGAAACCAACTAGTTAACCAAGGTTGTGTGGGTGCTTTGATTACAGTCACCAGGAAAATTATCCCTAGCAACACACCTAATGATAGAGTTTTATTGACTGGATAATTAGTAAAATCGGAAAAAATTGCGATCGCCTGCGTCAATGGTTGATCCAAAGGTTGACCAGACAGAACATTTAAAATCTGTCCAATCGCATAAGGGACAAGCAAATCAACAATTTCGTAAATACTAGACGCTGCAATACTGAAAACACTCAGCTTCCAGTCGGGACGAAAGTAATTGAGAAGGTCTCGAAATTTAGCCATGATGCACACTGCCCAAGAGTGCGAGTGTTCGCTTGGAGTTATAATATTACATACATAATACAATTGTAGTCAATAGCTAAATCAATAAATCACCCGAATGGGTGAGAGATTTGAGCAGTGTAGATGTTTAAAATCTTTACATTTATTATTTCTGGGGATGAAATTCTAACCGATAGCGATAAAGAGCTACGGGTTGAGAAACAGCCTGAAAATAATCTGGGTCTTGGGGTGAGAGATAGACAGCAGTAACTTGATCTGCTTCAATCGCTGGATTATTTGGAGAAAGTTGATGATAAGCTGTAGTAGATTCAACGGAGTTTAAATAAGGTCGAGAACCACCTTTAAATAGTTGTTGAAATACCTCTGAAGTGATAAATTTTCCATCTGGTGTATTTTCTGTGGCGCGTGCAGTCACAATCGAAATTAATTGGCGTTCTCCCCGTAAAAAGGTAATTTGACGATTAGGAGAATCAGGATCAACTTTGACTGTTAATACTGTTTCATCTCCCAAATAAGCCCGCGCTAAATTCAAGCTATTAAATGCTCTATCTGCAACTAAATTTTTAGAATGATTATTTATTTTAGGAATTATTTTTAAGCCAGAACTAGGTATTTTTGAGGGAATAAACCGGACTAAAAAACTGACAGGTTTGTTGAGTTCTTGGCGATTTCCTTCAAATCCAGGTGTAACTATATTTGGTGCTAAAGGTGCGGCTAAATCTACCAAAGTGCTTTTAACTTCCCAATTTCCCGCCATCCATTCCGGGTAAACTAAATCTCCAGTTGCTGTTTGCACAGAGGTTAGTTTTTCCCACTGAGGAAAGTTAGCCAAATGTTCGGATAATTCACCAGCTATTGCATGATCATTCCATCCCAATAGAAATAAAAACACTAAGCAGATACTTAAAATTGCTTTTTTAATCATTAGTCATTAGTCATGAGTTTTTCCCCTACTCCCTCAATTAACCCTTGATTCCCTTAAAGCGTTCCTTGGCTTTCTCAAATGCTTCTTGCATTACCGACTGAATTTCTTGGGGATCGGGTTTATTACCACCCATTAAATCACCAAAGTAGACACAGGCGGTTTCCCCTAATGACCAAGTGTAAGCAGCTGCCCAAGATGCCGCGATCGCACTACCAAAACCTGGTACAAATTTAATTAACTCTCTACCAATGGCTTGGGCTAAAAAACCACCTGCGATCGCACTTACAATACCACCGGCTTGCGATGGCGACAAGTTCTGTCCGTAGAGTTTCCCCAATATAGTCACCATCGAAACTTGCAAGGCGGTTAATACAGGCATGGTAGCAAAGGGTAATGGCACAGCCGAGAGGGTAGCCGCCATCACAGCGAATGATAAAATATAACGTCTGCCTGCATCTCGGTAGATATTGCCCAGTTTCTCTGATGCTTGCTTATCTAATAGCTGGTAAATCGCCTGCGCTTCTGCTTCGGGGAGCAATTCTGCCAGGCTATCCCTAAGTGCGTCTAAGCCGTAAAACACAGGATTATAGCCATCTTCCTCTAAGGTAAAGTCAATGAGAACCGAGCGATCGCATAATCCCGCAAAGGCTTCTTGAATCGCCCCAAAAGCTCGATTCATCTCCTCATAGTCTGGGGGATAGGCTGGATGATCCGAGACGCTGGGGGGGTAAATTTCATGCAAGCAGGTAACTGCTAGTAAACAGGGTACTTCTGGGTACTTCTGACGCAACTGTTGAGCAATCTGGCGTAGGGTGTCAGTAGCGAAGTCGTTAATTTTTACTGTCAAAATTAAGACTCTGGCACGTTTGGTTTCCTGTTGTAAGTCTCCTACCAACTCTTGAATAATCGCCTGGGTTTCTTGGTTGATATCTCCTAGCCCTACTGTATCAGTAAAAATCAGCAACGGCAGTTCATTGGAAGGATAAGCATACCGTTCAGTGTGTTGTGTGTGGGGACGATATCCCTGTCCGACAATCTCAGCCGACACCCCTGTTAATCCCCGGATAATGGAACTTTTGCCAGCTTGGGGTTTACCGATTAACAAAGCCTCTGTTGTTGGTAGTTCTTTGCGGACTCTCTCTAAAATTTCTGTAATTTCAGTTTCGCTAACACTAAACCACTGTGCTACTGTCTGTGTAACTTGGTCTACAGGTACACGTTGTCTTAAACCTCCGGCTGTCTTCTTCCAGGCACCAGTTAGGCGATTTCTCCAAGATTTTGGTCTAATCATCGTCACTAATTCGTAATTCGTAATTTACGCCGTGTGCAACTTTCTCTCAAACCTAACCCCCAACCCCTTCCCTACATTCTCTTCTCCCAAAGGGAGACGCTACGCGAACGAGAGGCTACGCCAACGCGCAGCGTCCCGCAGGGAACGTAAGAGAAGCAAGCTATGGAGAGGGGTTTCAAAAATAAGTTGCACATCGCGTTAATTTGTAATTTTTTGGTTATTGCTCTCAACTACAATTTTGCCGTTAACTGAGTAGAAATGGTAATTTTTATGCCTTGGACTAGTATCAACAAAACTTAAAAAACCGGGTTTCTCAAGAGCTATCAAGGCTTTCAACCTCAAATATACTCAAGAAATCCGGTTTTTGACCCAGGTGCAAGATGTCAGCCTCACACTAGCAGCTAGGAAAAGAAGAAACAAGTCAAATCCTCTTCATTTCTGCGTTAACAAGCTCCAATTCTGCCAACAATGACGTAGATGGTCTTAAAAATTAGATATACATCGTATAGTGGATGCCAATTGCTTTGATAACGTAGGTCTAATTCAACTATTTGTTCAAAATCTTTTACTTGCGATCGCCCATGAACTTGCCATTCACCGGTCAATCCTGGTTTGACGTTTAAACGTTGCCAGTGGCGGTTGTTATACTTTGCTACTTCATCACCAGTGGGTGGACGTGTTCCCACTAAACTCATATCGCCCATCAACACATTCCAAAACTGGGGGAGTTCGTCTAAACTGGTGCTGCGTAAAAAGCGTCCTACTTTTGTGACGCGGAAATCATTTTTGTTCTTAAATACGAGTCCATTAGCTTCGTTGTCTACTAAAGATTTGAGGTTCTCCGCATCGTTGACCATTGAACGGAATTTCCAAATGCGAAAGGGACGACCGTAAACTCCGTAGCGTTCTTGAGAGAAGAAAATCGCACCGGGACTATCGAGTTTGATGGCGATCGCGATCGGTATAAATACAATAGCAAAAATCAACAGTCCCACCAGACTCCCTAAAATATCGAGACAACGCTTAAATTTTGACTGTACTGATGGATGTTGAGTAAATTCTAATCTCCAGTCTTGATAAGTATCACTTTGCAAGATTTTTTGTACAGGTGTTGGGTACATGGTACATTCTCTAGCCGAATGTTTAGGAACAATGGTAGTATTACTGATTTTCGCTCAGGATATAAACATTACTTCATATAAAACTGATATTTCACAGTATATTTACTTGATCTTCATCTAAATTCAGGAAATCATTAAGTTTTATGAATTTAAGATAAAGAGAGATAAATATATCTCATAGAGGATGATTGGCACAGATTAATATGTATAAAAGAACTCATCCAGCTTAAAAATTGTTCCTAGTGCAAGCTAGCAAGTTAAATTTGACGGGTAAGGAAATTCGTAGAATAGCGTTTCTCGGTTGAGTGAGGTAGAAGAACTCCACCCCCCAAACCTCTCCCCCGAAGTTCTGTTCGGTGGAAACGGCTGCTCAGACTTCGCTCTGCCGCGAAGAGGGAACTATGATATACCTCATGTGATGAGGAAATGCTATAGCTTAAACAACTAAATAAGCTGGGCAAAAATCACTATTTAGTTTAAAAAGGTTGAAAAGCTTCTGCAATAAGTTTTCCTACCTTCTACATTTTTGTAATATCTAAATTACATAGGTTAAAAAGTGAAACAAAACTAAGAAAATATCACTTAACTAGAAAAAATGCTTCTATCATTTGCCAGAAGCAGTAACAAACAACTTAGAAATATTATTAACGCAGCGATTATATCAGGCTGTTTTTAGTAAATTAAATTACTTATTATTGATATTCAAATACGCAAATGCTCTCTCACTATCGGGGTAGTCAGGACATGATTTCATCTGGGGTCGAAGTAAAAATTAACCGTCTAGAATCCATTGTTGAGCAAATTGGAGAAGCTGTACTCTCTACAACTGAAACAATTGAACGTCTGGCAGACAGATTAGAAAATCTTAGTTGCCAAGTTGAAGCACAAGGTAAGCAGTTACAGCAACAAGGGTATCAAATTTTTGCCTTGTGTGATGCAGTCCAAAGTCTGGCCGAATCACAGGATGACTCATTGCAAAAATTGGCTCAACTCACACAAACTTTAGATAAATTGACTTCATTAATTCAGGGATTAGATGAGTGCTGAGTTGTGTTAGCGGTAGCGCGGCTTTTAGCCGGTGCTGAGTAATGAGTGCTGAGTGCTAGTTGTGAGTTTTAAATTTTTCTCCAATGTCCAATGCCCAATTCGCAATGCTCTTAAACTTTTAATTGAGTAACTGAAATATTACCAGAAAAGCAAACATCTACATCACTGCCAGGTGTGCGATCGCGTTTGCCATATTCCCCCACATAATAAAAATCATCACCATCAATGCGATAGTTGACTGGTAAAGGTTTATTACAAGGTTGGCAGAACACCAACTGCGGTTCTGGTTCTCCTGGTTGTAGATGGGGTAAGTTCACGTTCCAAAAACATCCCGATTCTAGGGGACGGTGTAATAAGTCGGTTAAAACCTCAGCCGTCAACTTAGCCGCCAACTCCCAATCAAAATTTTGCTTGGCTTTACGATAATGGGAGATGGCGATACCGGGGATACCGTGCATGGCGGCTTCTCGTACAGCCGCGACAGTACCAGAAATGTAAGCATCAACTCCCAAGTTACCGCCGGCGTTGATTCCTGACAAAACAAATTTGGCATCTTGACACAGTTGCGTTAAGGCAATTCTGACACAATCAGCAGGAGTACCAGCGATCGCATACTCAAAATCAGAACGCCGCTTCAGATTAATTGGACGAGTAGTCGTGACTTGATGACCACAACCAGATTGATGATGCTTTGGTGCAGCAATCAGCACATTTTTAGCATTGACAGCTTGCGCCAACGCTTTAATCCCAGGCGCATCAATACCGTCATCATTAGTTAAAATTATGGTCACGTCGCTTCGCTCCGAATTCAAAATTCAAAAAAACTCTTCCCTGTCCCCTGTCCCCTGTCCCCTGTCACCTATCACCTATTACCTCTTCCCTGTCTCCATCCCAGGCGGTAAGAAAGTTCCAGTTTTCGTCATCTTCCTGATTTTCAGGTTGCTGACTTCCTAGTTCTTTTCCTTCTCGCAAATTTTCATAATCGCCTGAGTCTACCCACTTCAAAAGTTCAGATGCTCTCATTACTGTCCAGGGTAGAAGATGTTCCATAAAGCTAAAAGTTTTAGCAAATTGATCCAAACTATCCAGATTATTAAATTCAAAAGCACGAGCCTGAATTACAAAATCATTGATTGTATCTTCATTCAAATATTCCTGTGGTAAGCCACCCAATTTCATCAAAGCAGTAATCGCTACATCTACATTTTGACAAGCCAATAAACCAGCGCGATCGGCAGTAAATTTGGACATAATCATCCAGTTATATAAGGCAATTTCTATACCATTAACAGCTAGTCCACCTATTCCTAATGTTGTACTACTAATCAAGTTCTTAACCACAGGCATAACATGAGCCATTTGTTGATATGCCAGATATTTGCCTTTAATTTTTGCAACTTCGTGTCCAAACACAAACAACAATTCATCATGGGAAAGCCATTCCATCCCTTCCAGATTTATCCCTACTACTGGCTTTTCTACCCCAACGGCGTAGGCTTTAATGTACCCTGTGCCGCGAAATAAAAACAGTTCTGGAATAGGATTAATATTGAGGATGTTACAGGCTTCCAAAAAAGCGTCATTGAGTCTGGGAAAATTACGAGGCGTGACTTTAAATTCACAACCAGTTATTTGCATCCGCAGTAATTTATCGATGCCATATTCATTGACTTTTTTCAACAATAAACGTAGCACTGGAGTCCGTTCTAAAGAGACGCGTGCTTGATGATCAAATGGATGCTCATAAAACTCTGTTTCCAACCCGATAAATTGTTTTTTTGTCATAAGTTTGGGTGTTTAACATAACAATCTAAATATAGACTGGACGGGTCTCATCATACTTGTTACATAACTAAAATTGACTCGTCATATATAACGCCGTGTGCAACTTTCTCTCAAACCTAACCCCCAAGTCTCCCAAACCATCCCAGAAGGAAAAATCCCTGAAAGGAAAGTCTGGTTTTGTGCCGATTAAAGCCAGATGGGTCATTGAAAGAAGTAATGCTTGGATGGAACGCTGTAAAAGCTTGGTCAAAAATTTTGAAAGAACTTTGGCGAATGCGACGACTAAAATTCATCTCTGTTTTGTCAGACTTATGCTCAAACGGTTAGCTACTTCATAGATCCCAAATGGGTTCTATATAAATTAAAATATCCCACCAAAGTATCAATCATCCCCGCATACCATTGTTCCGGCGTAATCTCTGCCGTCCCAATGGCGGTAATATCCACAGCCGCACAAGCAAACCCCTCCGCCTGCAATCGCCCCATCACCTGCACCCGCAGGCTAGATTTCCCCATCTGGCGCGAGTTAAGAACATAACAAAATTGCCCAGCTTTCAAGCCCGTATATAAGTCATCATCAGCTTGACGTTTGACATAAGTTGGCGCATCTGTGGGAAGGCTACCACCGACTTGATACATAAAAATTCAAAAATATTCTGAGGTTTGTAGTAAGGACTTCAGTCCTTATCCCTCTTTTGTTACTCTGGGAAAATAAAAATCAAAGCCAAATCTTGAACTGTAGATAGAACGGGCATTTGAGCGTTTATTTTCTAACACAATGGTTGAAATCATGGTTTTTGGTAAAAGTCTTATGCTGTAAGCATTCCAGATTATTCTCTCCCGAAAGTGATAAAAGAGGGTTATTCTTCTAAGAACTGAAGTCCTTACTACGAACTTTGATTAAACTCAGCACTCATTCCAACTCAGGCGATCGCTAAAATATTTACTATACAACTTACACCTACAGCAAATATACGGTTATCGTTTAAAACTTTATTTTCTTAAGGAAATTAGGCTTTTTGGCGATGATGAATGCCTAAGAATGGCTAAAATGCTGAAAATAGTTACTTGTGGTTTTTGACTAGATAGCCAGATATTCTTCATGGAAATTTTACGCTAACCTCGTATTTTCCCTGATTACACAAAGATTCCATCAAAATATCTAGATCCATCTCCGAAATATTACGGTTTTAGTTTAGTAATTGGGTATATAGCTATAAACCTTAGAAGCTACCCAAGGCTATGAAGCGATCGCACTTTGTCAAATTCACGATGATAGTTTTATTCTCCCTAGGCAGTGTTGGCGTTGTCGGCGGGAGTTTCTTTCTAAGAAGAGCGTTTAGTAGTAGTAGCCCCAATCAAGTAATTACTGATACATCTCGTTATCATGAAATTCGTCATCAACTCTGGTTAAGTCAAGAAGAAGTAAAGCATTTCCCTAAAGAAATACCGAAGGATACCGAAAATCTACGCATTGCTTACTCTCCGGGAGTTTCCCAAGCAAGTGTTTTCTTTCAAACTAGACTCAAACAATCACCAGCACAGATTCAAAAGTTACTGACACAATACAGAAAACTGGCAAAACGTCAATATCGGGGTGGAGACAGTAACGACCACGCCAATTTACCCAATGGTGTACCAACCACTTTGTTTTACACAAGCGATTCTGGCGGTGAGTCTTTTCCCCCTTCCTACGAAATATTAGTCTTAAATGCCGAGGATAAAGGTAGAGCCGGCTTTAAGTGGAATCACGGTAATAGTTATGGTGTAGCTATTGATAGTTCAGCCTCAGAAATTGTCTATTGGGCAGAAGCATGGTAAGACTAATTCTCTGTGCCTCTGTGGTTAAAAATAATTTATTCACCACAGAGACACGGAGACACAGAGGAAAATAGGTGTTTTTCCTAATTATTTTCGACTTTTACACCTTTCCAAAAAGCAACATAACCCTCAATATTCTTAGCTTTCTCCTTGGCGTTGGGATAGTACCAAGCCGCGTCTTTGTTGACTTGTCCATCAACGGCGATGCTGTAGTAACTAGCAACACCTTTCCACGGACAAGTAGTGTGAGTGTTACTTTCTTGGAAATACTGCTTGTTAATTGCGTCAGATGGGAAATAATGGTTGCCTTCCACGACGACGGTTTGGTCGCTTTCAGCTAAAACAGCCCCGTTCCAAATAGCTTTCGGCATAAGTGCGTTTGTGATTAAAGTTTACACTTAATATTCTGACACTTCTACAGCTTCAAGTATTGAGATTGTGACTCACACAGAATGCTATCAGAAAAGCGATCGCTACTTTTAATACCATGATGGCAGAGGAAGTAATGGATAGCCAAACCACTATAGTTTTGTGAATAATGGCAAAACCCTTCTGTCACTTTTGGCTGATGGCACTAGTAATTGTTTTAATTAAGCTTTTATGTGAAGTCATATTTTCATAGTCATGTGCATATGTAGTGAAAATGACTGATGGTGTGTAATTAAAACTTTGAAACTCTTAACAAGCTCAATAACTATATTTTAGAGTTAGTCATACTATGATTATTTAATAAGTATATACGTATAAAACAAACTTTTTAGAGATGGAAGGGGTCAAGGTTGTTGTGATTAAAGCAATACATACTCAAGTTAAAGGGAGAGCCAGATATAAAATCACAGAACTTTATGGTTCGATAGAATTAAAAGAATATTTAGAGCGATCGCTAATCAAAAACCCAGTAATATGGCAAGTCCATGCCAATACATTAACGGGGAATTTGTTGGTAAATTTTACGCCACAATACAATTATCAACAAATTCAAGCTTTGCTTGCAAAAGCTATATTAAAATTTACAAAAAATCAGCCGTCAACTCAAACCGCAAAATTAATAAAACCTACTCATAAAATTACAAAAACTCATAGTAGTGTCGAAGAACAAAGAACAGATAATTGGCATTTAATCCCCACAGATAAAGTTCTCCATACCTTCCAAACTTCACCGGAATCAGGGCTATCGAGTCAAGCGGCTGCCATTAATTTGAGTAAATATGGCGCGAATGTCCTTGCAGAAACTGAATTGCGGTCTAATTTGAGCATCATCATTGAACAGTTTCAGTCCTTACCTGTGGCTTTATTGGGTGTGGCGGCGGGAGTATCAATTTTCACTGGTGGATTGATTGATGCTGCGGTGATTTTAGGCGTGGTGGGCTTGAATGCAGTGATTGGTTATGTCACAGAAAGCCAGTCAGAAAAAATTATTCACTCCTTGAAACATCATCAACAAACATCTGCTTGGGTAATGAGGGATGGAAAGTCTATAGAAATACCCATCGAAAATATAGTTGTGGGAGATATTTTAATTCTTAAACCAGGCAATTATATAGCGGCTGATGCCAGATTGATTGCAGGCGATGATATAAGTATTGATGAGTCGGCTTTGACTGGTGAGAGTATCCCCGTTAGTAAGACTACGGCATCTTTGATGGGTGAAGATGTGCCATTAGGCGATCGCTTCAATATGGCCTACAAAGGCACTTATATCACAGGCGGTCAAGGATTGGCGGTGGTGGTGGCGACAGGCACATATACAGAAATGGGTAAAATTCAACAGCTAGTAGGCGCAGCCAAAGCCACAGAAACACCCCTAGCCAAACAACTAGACGCAGTAGGCGGACAACTGGTGTTAATCAGTATGGGGATTTGCGGACTAGTCTTTGGGATGGGAGTAATGCGGGGATATGGTTTAGTACAGATGCTGAAATCATCCATATCTTTAGCGGTGGCGGCTGTTCCCGAAGGACTACCCACAATTGCCACTACCACCCTAGCTTTAGGTATCCGCGATATGCGGAAGCATAAAGTTTTGGTGCGGAGTCTGGCTGCTGTCGAAGCTTTAGGTTCTGTGCAGACAATTTGCATGGATAAAACCGGGACAATTACCGAAAATAAAATGTCCGTGGTGGAAATTCACGCCAACACCAGAGAAATTAAAGTTTCGGATGGTGACTTTCTAGTTGGAGAGGAGAATCTCAACCCCTACGCTGACGATGAACTATTAAAGTTGATTCATGTATCGGTGTTATGTAATGAAAGTGAAGTCAGCAGACAAGCGGATGGGGAGTATGCAGTTACAGGTTCAGCTACAGAAAACGCCCTGATTTACATGGCCATTGCGGCGGGAGTAGATGCGATCGCCCTGCGAGAAAAATATCCTCTACTGCAAACTAACCTGCGTTCCGAAAACCGTAACATTATGAGTACAATTCACCAAACTCATAATCAAAATAAATTTGTAGCTGTCAAAGGTAGCCCCACCGAAGTTGCACAGCTATGCCAATGCAGGATAGAAAATGGCCAAGTAGTGCCTTTAGATGACGAACAAAGGCAGACAATAGAAATTGAAAACGATCGCATGGCCGGGAAAGCGTTGCGAGTCCTGGGCATAGCCTACAGCCATATAGATGAAGACTACAACGGCAACGGCAACAATCATAACCATGAATCAGACCTGATTTGGTTGGGTTTGGTAGGTATGGCAGACCCTATTAGAAAAGGCGCGAAAGCCTTAATTGCCGACTTCCATCAAGCCGGGATTGACACCGTCATGATTACCGGTGATCAAAGTCCTACCGCCTATGCAATCGCTAAAGAATTAGAATTAAACCGCGACACCCAACTAGAAATTCTCGACTCCACAAACCTCAACAACCTCACCCCAGAAGCCTTAACCGCCCTCAGCGACAAAGTAGACGTATTTGCCCGCATCAGTCCCAGCAACAAACTGCAAATCGTCCAAGCCTTGCAAAGTGCAGGTAAAGTCGTCGCCATGACCGGCGATGGAATTAACGATGCACCCGCCTTAAAAGCTGCTCAAGTTGGTGTCGCAATGGGTAAAGGTGGTACAGATGTCGCCCGTGAGGTTGCAGATATAGTATTAGAAGACGACCGACTCGAAACCATGATTATCGCCGTCAGTCGCGGACGGACGATTTATAACAACATTCGTAAATCCGTGCATTTCCTCCTCTCCACCAACCTCAGCGAAATCATGGTGATGACTACTGCTACAGCCGTGGGTATTGGTGAACCCTTGAATGCCATTCAACTACTATGGCTAAATTTAGTCACAGATATTTTCCCTGGTTTATCTCTGGCGTTGGAAGCACCAGAACCAGAAGTATTAAGCCAACCACCCCGCAGTCCAGCAGAACCAATCATCAAAAATTCTGATTTTGGCAGAATTGCTTTTGAATCAGCAGTCATCTCTGCTAGTACCCTAGCCGCCTATGGTTACAGCCTCCTCAGATATGGTATGACTCCCCAGGCTAGCACCATTGCCTTTATGAGTCTGACATCAGCCCAACTGCTACATACAATTAGCAGCCGTTCCGAAACCCACAGCATTTTTAGTCAAGAAAAACTCCCGAATAATCCTTATTTAAATGCTGCCATTACAGGTTCTTTTGCCATTCAAGTTTTAGCGATCGCTATTCCCCCACTGAGAAATCTATTAAGAATCACCCCAATTAATCTTGTGGATGGTGCTGTCATTGGTGCTAGTGCTGTACTGCCCTTGTTGGTAAATGAAGGAACAAAAGGGACTGGTGACTGGGGACTGGTGACTAGGAAAAAATTATCCCAATCCCCAAAAGTAGGTGAAGTATGAAAAAAGACTTTATGTTTACATCAGAATCGGTGACAGAGGGACATCCTGATAAACTTTGTGATCAGATTAGTGATGCGATCGTTGATCGTTTTTTGCAACAAGACCCCTACGCCAGAGTCATTACAGAATGCGCTGTTGCTACAGGGATTGTTTTTCTGGCTGCCCGATTTGAACCAAATGCCAACGTAGATTTTACCAATATTGCTAGACAAGTTATCGATCAGGTTGGTTATAACCACAAAGAATTTAATGGTAAAACTTGTAGTGTTTTGACCAGCTTAACAGAATTACCTCCTGATCAATATCACTTATTTGATGAGCAAAAACTATCAGATGAAGAGATAGAAAAAATTACGGTAACTAACCAAGCTACAGTTTTTGGTTTTGCTTGTAAGCAAACAACAACACTCATGCCCTTGCCTATATGGTTAGCACATAAACTAGCTAGAAAAATGAGTGAAGTTAGAAGTAAAAACATCCTAGATTATCTAACTCCTGATGGTAAAACTCAGGTTGGAATTGAATATAAAAATCGCCGTCCCCATAGAATCCATAGTATTACAATTGTTGCTAGTCAAAATAAACGCAAAAAACCTGAGTTGAAAAAATTGCAGGATGATATTAGAGAAACTGTAATTTTTCCGGTGTTTGAACATGAAGAAATTAAACCGGATGTAGAAACTAGAATATTTATCAATCCCGATGGCCCGTTTATTGTTGGGGGGCCTGCGGTGCATTCTGGTTTAACAGGCAGAAAAAACGCTATAGATACCTATGGTGAATATTCTAAACATAGTGGTTCAGCTTTAAGTGGTAAAGACCCCATCAGAATAGATCGAATTGGAGCTTATGCTGCTCGTTATGCTGCTAAAAATATTGTTGCGGCTAACCTAGCAGATGAATGTGAAGTGCAACTAAGTTATTCTATAGGTCTATCTCGTCCTGTAAGCGTGCAAGTAGAAACTTTTGGTACAGGTAAAATATCTGATGATGAAATCACAATTTTATTAGAAAAATATTTTGATTTTCGCCTAGCAGGTATTCTCAAAGAGTTTAATTTAAGACATTTACCTTCATTGATGAAAGGCGGATTTTATAGAAAGCTAGCTGCTTATGGTCATGTAGGTAGAGATGATCTAGATTTGCCGTGGGAAAAAATAGATAAAGTCAGTTTTTTGAACTAAACATAATTTGCAGACATTCAATTAAATAGATTTGTAGTCTAAGGCTTTTATTTGATTCAGGTTTGTAGTCAGCATTTTAGTGCTTGACCTCAGTGGAAGTATGGTAGACTTACCAACATTAATGGGTAATTAACCACTCGAAAACCCCTATGCCTACCTAAAAAGTAGACGCTGTACCTTCGCTACAGGAAGCTAACGAGCATGGTTTTTATGTTGAGCCAATCTCTGAAAAAATTAGGTGATCGCCATACCAAGCTTTCTCTGCGAACTGTTTTGATCATCCCCTTTATTCTGCAAATCCTTGCGGTAGTGAGTTTAACGGGTTATCTCTCATTTAGAAATGGACAGCAAGCAGTAAATAATATTGCAGTACAGCTACTAACTGAAATTAGTCACCGTGTTCAACAGAATCTAGAAAATTTTCTGGCAACTCCCCATAAGGTTAATCAAAATAACGCTAATATCATTAAGCTTGGTCAATTAGATGTAAAAGATTCTAATATATTAGAACGTTATTTTTTCGACCAATTACAAGTATTTAATGGAGTCAGCTTAATTGGGTTTGCTAATCCAAATAAAGAGTTTATTTCAGCAGAAAGATTTCCTGATAGTTCTTCAACAATCAGAGTATCTGGTAAATTAACTAATTATCATTTGCGGACTTATACTACTAATATTCAAGGCAAACGTACAGGCATAAGCGATTCTGGACAACCTTATGATCCTGAAAGACGTAATTGGTATAACAAAGCGATCAAAGATAGACAACAAATTTGGAGTGAAATTTATCCTCACAATTCTGGCATTGCTTTATATATTGCGGCTAGTCAGCCTATTTATAATCAACAAGGAAACTTGCAAGGTGTCTTATTATCAAATTTAAACCTATCAAAAATAGGTGATTTTCTGAATAAATTAAACATTGGTAAAACAGGCATAAGTTTTGTCATCGAGCGTCAGTCAGGAAACTTAATTGCCACATCAACTAATGAAAAGCCTTTTCGCTTCAATAAATTAAAACATAAACTAGCAGAAAATAAAATAAAAGCATTCTTAGTTATAGAGAGTAATGATAAAAAAACACAAGCTACTGCTAAATATTTGGCGACAAAATTTGGTAAATTCAACTCTATTACAAGTCAACAGCAATTAGATTTCTCCATAAATGGGAAGCGGCATTTTATTCAAGTTTTACCTTTCCAAGAAAAGCGGGGAATTGACTGGTTAATTGTGGTAGTAGTCCCAGAAGATGACTTCATGTCAGAAATTAATGCTAATACCCGCACAACTATTGTGTTATGTATTCTTGCTTTGATAGTAGCTGTAGCCGTTGGCATTCTGATTCTCAGGTGGATAATCCAACCAATTCTGGCTTTAAAACAATCAGCTTTCGCACTGGCTCAAGGTGAATGGGAAAAGAGGATAGAAATAAAGCATTCTGATGAGTTGGGGGAATTAGCCAAGTCATTTAATAGTATGGCGGATCAACTCCAAATAACATTTGCAGATATGCAGGATTTAAACAAAACTTTGTTGCAGAGTGAAACTCGCCTGAAGCAATTTCTTGATGCTGTACCTGTAGCTATTTCGATCAATGATCCTGGTGGGGAAATCTACTATAATAATCGAGCTGTACAAAAATTAATCAGCGTAGACTTATTACCATCTATCGAACGGGAAGAAATAGCAGAATATTATCAAATTTATCTAGCTGGAACTGACCAACTATACCCTACTGATGAACTCCCCACTGTGTATTCTTTCGCAGGTGAAACTGTCCATGTTGATAATATGGAGTTTCGCCACCCGAATAAAACTATCCCTGTAGAAGTTTTAAGCACGCCAATTTTTGATGAATCAGGGAAAGTAATATATGCGCTCACCGTTTGTATTGATATTACTGAACGCAAAAAAGCCGAGAAAATCCTGACTGATTATAATTCGATTTTAGCGCACCAGGTTGCTGAACGTACCCTGGAACTAGAACGGGAAATTGCTGAACGCAAGCAGGCAGAGCAAGCACTTATAGAAAGTGAGACGCGATTTCGGCTATTGGCAGAGGCAACATTTGAAGCGATCGCCATTACCGAAAAAGGCATACTTGTAGACACCAACCAAGCCTATACCGAGATGTTTGGTTATGAATCTTCTGAGGTGATTGGTATGCGTGTCATGGATTTTACTGCTCCTGAATACCGGGAACAGGTGATGCAGAAAATGCTCTCAGGGGATGAGGGAGTTTATGAAACCGTTTGTCTTTGCAAGGATAGAACCACTTTTCCCGCAGAGATCAGAGCCAGAGTCATGTCATATCGTGGGCGTACCATCAGGATGGCGGCAATACAGGATATCACTAGTCGCAAGCAGGCTGAACAGGCTACGGTATTAGCAGAACGCAACCGTTTAGCACAGGAAATCCACGATACCTTAGCCCAAACCTTCGCTGTTGTCATTATCCACTTAGACACCGCCTCACGGAAACTGACTACAGATATAGAAGTGGCACAGGTATTAATCAAAGCCGGGCGAGACTTGGCTCACTCTGGGCTGACTGAAGCACGCCGTTCTATCAAAGCACTACGCTCTCAATTTTTGGAGGAAGGCGACCTTTGTCATGCTCTTAAACGCTTCATCACACAGATGTTTTCCCCTACCAATACACATATTGTCTGTCAAGTAGTAGGCGAGATATACCCCTTATTTCCAGATGTTGAAAACAACTTGCTCCGCATTGGGCAAGAAGCATTAACTAATGCCTTCAAGTACGCCCAAGCTAGGGAAATTCAAATTGAACTAACGTATCAAGAAAACCAGTGCAGCTTACGGATCAAAGATGATGGAGACGGGTTTGACCTAAGTAGTGTATCTATTGTCAACAGCTTTGGTCTTTTAATCATGAGTGAACGGGCTGAACACATCGGGGCAAAACTAACAGTTCAGAGTTCGCCAGGAAAGGGAACTGAGGTGGTGGTGACTATCAATGATACTAATCCGTAATTTGTAATTTGTAATTGGTAGTTCGTAATTGGTAAGAGCTGATTTATAAAGTAACCATATATTTACATTATAAATAAGCTCTAATTGGTAATTAGTCCCACATAAAAGCTTGTCAATGGCTGTTTGTGAGCTTTTTTTCCTGCTTATTAAATAATACATACTTGGACTATTTCGTATGAGCCAATCCCATGTCATTCGCATCCTGATTGCTGACGATCATCCGATTCTAGGACAAGCTTTAACAATGTTTCTCCAATGTGAGCCAGACATGACTGTAGTTGGCCATGCTGGCGATGGGCGAGAAGCGGTAGAATTTTTCCGCCAACATCAACCCGACGTGGCACTGATGGATTTGCAAATGCCTAACATGGAAGGTGCTGATGCGATCGCTGCCATCTGTGCTAAGTTTAAACACGCCCGGATCGTTGTTTTGACCACCTTTGATGGTGATGAAGATATCTATCGGGGACTACGGGCTGGTGCAAAGGGCTATCTCCTCAAGGGGGCTGAACCGAATGAACTCTTAGATGCCATTCGTACTGTTCATAAAGGCAAAAGGTATATTCCGCCGAGTATAGCAGCCAAGCTAGCCGAGCGGATGGGTAGCGAGGAATTGAGCGATCGCGAGTTGGAAGTGCTGCGCTTGATCGCCAAGGGCAAGAATAACCAGCAGATTAGCACAGACCTAAATATCGCGGAGAGTACCGTCAGGTTTCATGCCAATAATATTTTCGGCAAATTGAACGTGAGCGATCGGACACAAGCCCTAGTCGCCGCACTAAATCGGGGGATTGTTAGGCTGTAGCTAACATCTTATCAACCTCACATTTTGATAGGTTTAAAACCCAACATTTCGCTAGCGACAAAGTTGAGCTTATTCTCTAGGCTTAGTATATTCACTTAGTTCTGATTTGCATAACTGTGAGTAGTGTAGTCAAAATACTTAGCGAATGTTTTAAAAGTTCTCATCTAGAGAGGGTTAGAGGCATCTTAATACCACTGGAGACTTGACAAACATCCTCATAAGAAAATGCTACATGACAAAATTTCATTTGACTATTAAGTAAGGAAAAATAAAAAATGCTCATGAAGCCAACAATTTTAGTTTGTTCTTTATTTGCTGCTCAGATAGTGTTTGCGCCAGCTTTTGCTACTACAGGAAGCTACACTCAGTCTTGTAGAAATATTAAAACTAGAGCCGTTCCTATTGCTCGTGGTCGTGAATACTTTGAGTTGGCAGCAGATTGTCGAAATCGGCGTGGCCAATGGGTAAGTACAACATTACAAAATTATCATCGTTGCCGACCAGGTACGATTAATAATCAAGACGGGAGATTGGTTTGTCAGTACAGATAAAAAGTAACTAGTACCGCAAGGTGGAGTCAAAAGTCAAAAGAATTGTATTCCGGGCTTTTGCAACATTTGAAATGGTATATTCATTTACGCAGTGCTGTACTAGTCAATCTTCTTCTAGCTAATTAGGTAAACATAATTAACCATACAATGTCATTGCGTTGGCGTTAGCCTTCCCATAGGGTATGCAGCAAAGTGAAATTAACTAATCGCAATAACTGGGATCATATTTTTTCTCCATAGTGACGGGAAATCTTATTCCCACAGAGTAAAGATTTTAATCTACATGACAAGCCAATCGCTGTAATCTATTGAGATTATTAAACGATTACTACATATATAAAGGCTCTTCATTGATATGCAGATAAATCTTGAAAAGAGTCAGCAATCTCTTATATTTCTGGCTCTCTGCTTCACTAGCTACCTCGCATTTGCACTTCTATCATTATCAACTAACCTATCTCATCATATTTATTCTCCCCTGGCATATTCTAGACAAAATGTCAGGTCATTGGAGCTATTTAACACCGTTGGAAATTCTGATTAGCCTGATATGTATTTATCTATTTTTGAAACGAAAGAGATTAGAAGTTAAAAGCATATAGCAAGAAGCCAAATTCACAACCAAAGCAACCTAGCAATTAATTAAATATGAACTTTTCAGACTTTGTTTTCTCAGCAACAGAGATTGCAGCTTTTGATTTCAATAAACAAAAGAAACGTATTTGGGAAGCAACAAATAATCGCCCTGGTAGCCCTCAAACTTGGCAATTTCGCTATGATCCGCTTTTTATGCCAGAAGTTAGTAATAATCAGCTATTAGTTAGGAGTGAGGAATGGCAGGGAAGTTATTGGATAACTAGCCTGACAATACTGTTAGACAACGAAGAAGCGGGAAAAATTGCATACCAATCTGTATATAATCTGTATCCAGAAGAAAAGGGTAAAATTCAACGGTCTAGCGTTTTTGCTCTGCAAATTGCTTATATTAAAATCAATATTCCTGAACTGAAAGAGTTAGCACCAGAAGCCACTATTATCAAAGAGAATTTTGGATTTTCTCAACCATCTAAAGAATTTACAATCAAGATTAAATCTCCTGATAAAGATACTGCTCTTAAAATTGAAAAGGGCTTATCTTCTATGACTCTTGAGTATGAATTTTCTATATCTGCTCGAAAATCACAGCAAAATACAGTTAGATTCTCACTTCAGAAACTCAAGAACAGCAAACTGTTTACAAATTTGCGTGGTTTGGGTGATGTAGCTTATGTACACCGAGACGACTTAAGAAAGCTACTAGAGGGAATTCATACAGAAGTTGTCTTTGATGCTGTTATTGAGAAACCAGACCATTTTGAATCTGGACTATTGGACAAATTATTAACTTATTGGAATCAATCTGAATCTTCAAAAAACTTTGACGAAACTAAATGGCAGTCAACATATCATCAGGATGATTTAAAACCTAGCATCCTGACTAAACAACTAAATAAAATGTTCACAAAAGATGAACCTGAAAACCACTGGAAATTTAATCCTTCTGCTGATATAAATGCCGACGCGGGGGCATTGACGCAAATTAAAGGCAAGATAGCTGGCAAATTATCATTGTCAAATGATGAACTCAAGAAGTTGATACAAGAGCAAAATATTGAAGTAGATATACAAGGTGCAAAAATAGAGGCTAAGTCTATTGATCTACACCAAGTTAATTTAGCTGATTTTAATGATAAAACTGAATTAATTAGTGTTGTAACATTTGTAGAACCTCTTGAATCTAATACTATTAGAGGTTCAGTAGATTTTTCTCGGCTAATTTCAGGTACGGTATCTAATGTCAAAGATAAGATAATAGTCCTGTTTGGCAAAACATCTGTTGGCAAGTCAGCAATTTTAAATTCATTGATTGATACTGATATAGCTGAAACTTTAGGGCTAGATAATTTAATGACTATCTGTATCAAATCGCCTTTTGTTTTGATTGATGTACCTGGAATAATTGGTGATAAGAATTATGAGGAATTGGCAATAAAAAAAGCTCAAAAAGCTGATATTCAGATTTTCGTCATTGATAGTGAGCCTTATAAAGATGAAATAGAATTATTCGATTTAGTTTATCAAAATTCACCGAATACTACCAAGATTGTATTTGTTAACAAGTGGGATATAGTTCAAAAAAATAAGCCCAAGAGAGAGCAGGAAACTATATGCTCCCGGATTTCTGAAAAGATGAGTAAATTCGTGAATTCTACAGAGGATATTGTTTATGGTAATGCCATGCTTTTTGACCTAGAGCGAGATCAAATGATCCGGCAAGAGTTACCACAATTAATTAATAAAATAAAGGAGATTTTTTAGGACTATGGTAAGCAATCAAGAAATTCGTAATGACATGGACAAAGTTCAGGCTCAACTAAAGGAAGCCCTGGAAAGTATGATTCAGCAATTTGGTAAAAAGCTGAAGGATGAAGAACGCAAAGAAATTCAGAAAGAATTTGAAGAAATCAACGACCTTTTGGAACGTCTAAAAACTGGTTTAATATTTGTAGCTTTGTTCGGCAAAACTTCTGTTGGTAAGTCGGCAATTACAAATTCATTAATAAATGATGATGTCGCCGAAGTTGGTGTTGAACATGATAAAACTACTAAAATAACCGCTTATAAAAAAGAACCTTGGAATATAGTAGATGTGCCTGGGATAATGGGTGAAGAATGCAATGAAAAGTTGGCAATTGAAGAGGCTAAGAAAGCTCATGGACATATTTTTGCCATTGATGGTGAGCCTTATGGAGACGAAATAGAATTGTTCGATTTAGTCCATAATAATTCACCAGACATTCCCAAAATTGTTTTTGTTAACAAGTGGGATCAGATCCAAAACAATAGACCCAAGAAAGAACAGGAGACTATACGGTCTCGAATTTCCGAAAAAATGGGTAAATTTGTGAAGTCTCCAGAGGATATTGTTTATGGTAGTGCCATGCTTTTTGACCCAGAGCGTGATGAAATGGTCCGACAGAAGCTACCTCAATTGCTTGATCGCTTATATGACAGTGCTGGAACTTTAGGTGCAGTCATGAATATTCTAGATCCAGCTAAACGTGCGGCTGATTTGAGTAATGATATGAACGCTCGTATATTCCAGTTCAGGGCAAAATTAGCGCGCAGGGTAATCAGTATTTTTGGTACTGTTGCTGCAATGACTATAGTAGTACCATTCGCTACGTTTTTTGGTTATCCTGCCCTCCTGACAGCTATGGTGTTGACAGTTTCTAAAATCATGGGAAAAGAAGTCACAAAGGACAATGCAGCCAAAATTATGTGGGCTTGCTTGAAGGTTATAGGTGTAAATGGTACGGCTGGATTGGTTGGTTTCTTTGTAGTAGATATAGCATCAACTGCACTAGTTCCGGTTGGCGGAGCAGGCTTTGCTGTGGGAGCGTTAGCAGCATTGGGCGGTGTAGGTTTTTATGCGTATCGACAAACTGTAACATTAGGTGAAATAACATTAGAGTATATTCGCAATGACTTTTCTTGGGCTGGAAAAAACGAGAAAGAGGTTCTTGAGAGGTGTAAACATGGAGTTAAAGAACATTATGTGAAGTTCAAAACCGTTTAAAACTCTAATAAAATTGCTCTTGTTGCTTTGAGTGAAATCGTTATCGGGCGATCGCATTTTCAATGACGAAACGGAACAGCCCGTTCACTCGTTGAAACAAGGAGTGGACGGGCTTAAATGAATCTATAAATCAGCTTGAGCTACACTCAATTTAATGAAGTGATTTCGCCTACAGTATCGACCTTAAACACCTGCACCGGTGGTTTGACCACCCAATCTTTCTTGAATGCGGCTTTTAGCTGCTTTAAATTGTGTAGCTAATTGCTCAGTTTGGTCTGAACTGAGATTGTTACGAATGGCAGCGAACATTGTGTTTTCTTCTTGACGAACGTGATCCATCACGATGTCTGCTAATTGTCTAACTCTATCTTTAAATTCAGAGGTAGAAGGACTTAGAGCCTTGATTTGCTCTAACATCCGCTTCATTTGGCCTTGTTCATCATACAGTTCTTGGGTGTCACTTTCACCATAGAAAGAACGTACTCTGGGGTAGACTACTTCTTCTTCAGCTTCAGCGTGAGCAGTTAGATCCTTGTAAATTTGACCAAAATACTCTTGAATCTTTTGCGGATCGTTGCTTTGCTGTATTTCGGTGAACAGGATATTGACTTTGTTGTGATCTAAGCGCAGCGCATCTTGGATATTCATATCCCGTTTGTCAGAACCCTGGGTGACAGCACTACCTACCGCACCCGTCAAAGCCGCCATCGCATCTTGGACTCGTCCCCAGATACCTTGATCAACTTCTTGTCCAGTCAGTTCACGCACCCCTAAGATTTCCAAAATACCTTTGAGTTGTTCTTGGTGAGCGCGATTTTCAAAGTTAACGGTGTTGAGAGGCCCAATTGCGGCCATGACATCAGCACCAACTTTTTGTGCTGCTTTGTGAATCAGCAAACCACTCATGACTTGTTGGTGCTTCAACAATTCATGCTGAAATGCTTTTTCGTAAAAGTTCAATTGAGAGCCTTGCATTAATTGGCGAAGCTTGTCCACCATTTCTCTGACTGTATTGCGTGGTTCTTGTTGGATACCATACTGCACGTTGACAGTTTCTAGAATCCCCAAATTTTTGCGATCATCATCGAGCATGGTACGAAAGCGATCGCTGATTTCATTATCAGTGGATTCTCTCAAAAATAATTGCTCATTATCTATGAGCAACTGTTGAATTAATTTCATATCTGCCAATTTAGCAGCGATAGCATTGCGTTTTGTATCATCTAAAGTTGATACCATCTTGAGTTCTCCTCAAAAAAATACTCGTATTCTTAACTAAGATAAATTTGACATATTTACTAGTAATATTCCTCCTTCTTTTGAGCGATTAGACTCGTAACTCAGGATAGAAAAGAAACATTCTTCTTGACATAAACTTATATTTATACTTGCAGACAGATAGGGATTTAGTATTTACTCTGTCTTTAGGTAGATAAAATACAAAGTTTATTTTTCTAAATTGACTCAAAGATATTTAAAATTCAGGAGATTAATTGATAATGCCAGAGGCTTCTGGAATAGGGGAACAGGCGTTGAATAAGGCAGCAGAAATTGGTTTATCTAGCCAATTAGATGAAGTGGAAAATCTAGATGTAAATATTAAAACAGACCCATTAAAGCTGGTTCAAGGAGAGGTGGAAACAGTTGCGATCTCAGGTGAAGGTTTGGTCATGCAAAAAGACCTCCGGATGGATGTCATGGAAATGCAAATCAATAGTGTGGCTATCAATCCTTTAAGCGCAGCTTTTGGGAAAATTGAACTCACAAAACCAACAGCAGGTAAGGCGCGGGTTGTGTTAACAGAAGCAGACATCAACCGGGCTTTTAACTCTGAATATGTTCGTAATCAAATTCAAAGCCAGAAGATAAATATTGATGAGCAACCCAAAACAGTTGTACCGCAACAAGTAGACTTTCGCCTACCGGGTGAAGGTAAAGTTGCACTCAATGCCAGCATTTTGGTAGTAGAAAATAACGAAACTCACCAAGTTGTATTTACAGCAGTACCTCGTGTCAATCCTAATGGCACAACTGTAACTCTGGAAAATGTTACCTATGGTGAAGGTGAAGAAATTTCACCAGAATTAACCAAAGCTTTAATAGCACAAACCAGCGAAATATTGGACTTGAGTAACTTCGATTTAGAAGGAATGAGCTTGCGAGTTCAACAACTAGTAGTAGACACAGGTAAACTCACACTGCAAGCCGAAGCGGACGTAGAAAAAATTCCCTTTGCTGAAAACTAGGATTAATATTATGGAAACCACAGAAACAACTTCTACCAATTCCACCGCTTCCACACCATTCCCCAATATTCCCCCAGTCATTGAAAGTGACGATCGCGAATATCGTGATACAGGTGTACCCAGTACAGTAGCGATCGCCGGACATCCTTTACATCCCCTCAGTGTGATTTTCCCCATAGCCTTCTTAGCCGCCGCCTTGGGAAGCGATTTCGGCTACTGGTTAACCCGTGATTTCTTCTGGGCGAGGGCTTCCTTTTGGTTAATTGGATTAGGATTAGCTAGTGGTGCGATCGCTGCAATTATTGGTTTAAGCGACTTTTTGCAAATCGAACGCGTCCGTAAGCGTCAAGCAGGCTGGGCGCACCTGATTCTCAACGTTTCTCTCTTAACCTTGACTGTAGTTAATTTCCTACTGCGGCTAGGCGATCCTGAAGCCAAAATCTTACCTTGGGGACTATTACTTTCCTTAATTGTCGGTACTCTCACTAGCATTTCCGGCTGGTTCGGTGCAGAACTTTCCTACCGCCACAAAATAGGTGTAGTCGGTGCTGGTAGTAGAAGATACCCCTAAGTAGCCATTATTCATTAGTCATTACTGTTTCTTCCCAGTCCCCAGTCCATCTTTTCAATACCTAAAGGCTAAAATCGTGCATAGTTTTTAGGCTTGATAAAATGCCTAATAATCGCACCCAATCAAAATTGATCATCCTGTCTCTGCTCATTGTAGTAGCGATGGGATTTTTGTTTAAATACTACCCAGGTATTGGTAATAAATGGTTAAATAATTATGGAGCAGTAGTATTTTACAAAATACTTTGGTGTCTGTTTGCCTTTTGATTGTTCAGAAATCAAGCTGCTATCAACCAAATTCCCATATGGGTTTTTGTTATTACCTGGATTATTGAATTTTTGCAACTTTGGCATCCACCACTATTAAATCCGGTTCGCGCTACATTGATAAGTAATGGGATTTTCCTCATTATGCACTGGGTTGTATTTTAGGTTGGCTGTAGCTAAAAAAATTACAGAATATAGATTATGCACAAAAAGGTGAAGGTTAAACCCAACTCAAAACAGCAAAAAATTGCAGAACAATCTGATGGTAGCCTAACTGTACACTTAAAATCTCCGCCTATAGACGGTAAAGCTAACGAAGAATTAATTAAACTGCTAGCCAACAAGTTTGATGTATCAAAATCTCAGATCAGAATTAAGTCTGGTTTATCTTCACGACAAAAATTTATTGAAATTGATACAGAGGTTTAGTGTTAATAGTCATTAGTTATTAGTCATTAGTCAGTGGTGATTGGCTTGTCACCTGTCACCTGTCCCCTGTCTTTCAATGAGTGGATTTTAGATTATTCAATCCAAAATCTAAAATCTAAAATCTAAAATTCCTAGTCACCTGTCCCCTGTCACCTGTCCACCTACTACCAATCCAAGCATAATTGAGGCTCATGAATGATACTGATATATCCTGGTTGGTTTTTGACTCTTTCTATCCAGGCTTGAATTGCAGGGAATTGCGTTAAATCAAACCCTCCTTCATCAGCAACGTGAGTATAAGCGAACAAAGCAATATCAGCAATTGTGTAACGCTCATCCACAAAAAAGCGATGATGGCGTAAATGATTTTCCATTACTTTTAGGGCTGCGTAACCCGGTTCACGCTTTTGTTCTAGGGCGGTGCGATATTCCTCGGCTTTCCCTAAAATAGACATCCAAAATCTTGATTTAGCAATATATGGTTCATGGCTATATTGTTCAAAAAATAACCATTGCATTACTTGCGCTTTTAAATAGCGATCGTAAGGTAGAAATTCTGTATTCTCGCTCAGATACATCAATATAGCATTTGATTCTGCTAAATATTTTTCTGATTCAATTTCTAAAACTGGTATCCTACCGTTAGGATTTTTACTCAAAAATTCTGGTGTGCGGCTCTCTCCTTTTAAGATATTAACTTCTACTCTTTCAAATGGCATACCCATTTGTGTTAACAAAAGGCGTATCTTGTAGCCGTTACCTGAAAGTAAAAAATCGTACAAACGTAATGCTTCCATGTACAAAATATAATAAAGAATGTGTTTACGATTAAAGGTCTAAAATACAATATCTTACAAAATTATTTTTATCAAACAGGATAGTTTGTTGAATTTAATATGTTGATATAGTAAATATTAATTATCTGGAAAAATAAAAATATTAGTAATATTTAATGTCGTAATTTAAATGTTTTATTTTATGCAATAGGCAAAAAAAAACTATGTGTGGAAGATTTACTTTAACCCAGACAGCAGAAGCATTAGCTGAAATTTTTCATGTTCAACCAGAGCAAAATTTAGCTGTACAATATAACATTGCACCTACGCAAATGGTGGTGACAGTTTTACATAATCCTGAAGTTAATCAACGTGAATTGCAGCAGTTACGCTGGGGTCTAATTCCTTCATGGGCTAAAGATTCCAGCATCGGCTCAAAATTAATTAATGCCAGATCAGAGACTGTAGCCGAAAAACCCTCTTTTCGTTCCGCTTTCAAGCACCGACGCTGTTTAGTAGTGGCTGATGGCTTTTATGAATGGCAAAAACAACAAGGTACAAAACAGCCATTTTACTTTCGTCTCCGAGACGGACAACCCTTTGGCTTTGCGGGTTTATGGGAAAAATGGAGTTCCCCTACTCAAGAAGAAATCATCTCTTGTACAATTTTGACAACGGCAGCCAACGAATTACTGCAACCAATCCATGATCGGATGCCAGTAATTATTGACCCCAAAGATTACGATTTATGGCTAGATCCTGAAGTCCAGACACCCCAACCACTACAGTCCCTATTATCGCCCTATCCAACCGCAGCCATGACCGCCTACCCCGTGAGCAAACTGGTCAATAGCCCAAAACACAACAGCCCAGAATGTATCATCCCAGTCAACGAGCAGAACACCCACCCAAATCAGTTAAATTAGCTATTGAGTGTACTAAAGCAATGGCGAATGGCGACTAGGGACGAGGGAAAAGGAAAAGAATCACCAATACCCAGTCCCCAGTCCCCAGTCCCCAGTCTTTCAATTTTGGATTTGCAATGAGTGGATTTTAGATTATTCAATCCAAAATCCGTCTTGAAAAGTTTCCTACGGCGGGAAACCCGCCTACAGAACTTTCCGCAAAATCTAAAATTCCTAGTCCCCTGTCCCCAGTCCCCAGTCCCCAACCAGAGACGAATATGCCAAGAACGCAAAAAAACGATAACTTTATTGATAAATCCTTTACAGTTATGGCGGATATCATCCTGAAGATATTGCCAACTAACAAAAAAGCTAAAGAAGCATTCGTTTATTACCGAGATGGGATGTCCGCCCAGGCAGAAGGTGAGTATGCCGAAGCACTAGAATATTATGAAGAAGCCCTCACCCTAGAGGAAGACTCCAACGATCGCGGTTATATTCTCTACAATATGGGTTTAATTTATGCCAGTAATGGCGACCACGACAAAGCTTTAGAACTCTATCACCAAGCTGTTGAACTCAATCCTCGCTTACCCCAAGCCTTAAATAATATCGCTGTAATTTACCACTATCAAGGTGAAAGAGCCAAAGAAGGTGGGGATCATGACGGCGGCGAAGCACTATTTGACCAAGCCGCAGACTACTGGATTAGAGCTATCCGCATGGCCCCCAATAACTACATTGAAGCCCAAAACTGGCTCAAAACCACCGGACGGATGCAAATCGACGTATTCTTTTAGTCATTAGTCCAAAGTCAGTAGTCTACAGTCCAGGTAAAGATAATTAACTGTTGACTGTTGACTGTTGACCATTAACTATTAAATCTTCAACAAACCATGATTGACCAGGAACAAGTTCATAAAGTCGCCCTGCTAGCTCGTTTAGAATTGACTCCAGAAGAAGAGGAACAATTTACCACTCAGCTAGGCAGTATTTTGGATTATGTCGAGCAGTTGAGTGAGTTGGATGTTAGTGATGTACTGCCTACAACACGGGCTATTGATGTCAGCAATGTGACTAGAGAAGATGAATTACAACCATATGCTGACAGAGAAGCCATCCTCAACAGTGCGCCTGAGCAAGAAGGCGAATTCTTTAAAGTGCCAAAAATTATGAATGCTGATTAGTTGTTAGTTATTAGTCAATAGTCATTAGTCATTAGTGTTGACTGTTGATTGTTGACTGTTGACTAATACGCAAGGAGGAAATCATGGGTTTGGGAATTCTCAAAGATGGTCAGTGGGTAACTGAACGGAAACAAGAAGATTTACAGGGTAAATTCATTCGCCCCTCAACTACATTCCGTAATCAAATTACAGCCGATGGTTCAAGTGGATTTAAAGCCGAATCAGGGCGATATCATTTATATATTTCTTGGGCTTGTCCTTGGGCGTGTCGCACTGCGATTGTGCGCCGCTTGAAAGGACTAGAAAATGTGATTGGTCTATCAGTAGTTGCAGCAGAAATTGATCAAAATAGTTGGGAATTTAATGATGAGCCTGGTAGTATTCCCGATACAGTTAACGGCACTCAATACCTCTGGCAAATCTATCTTAAGGCAGATACTAATTACAGTGGACGGGTGACAGTTCCAGTTTTATGGGATAAACAAACCAGGACAATAGTTAATAATGAATCCCGCGAAATTATGCGGATGTTAGACACAGAATTTAATGCCTTAGCTGAAAAAGATATCAATTTTTATCCTCAACATTTACAAACAGTAATTGATGAGACGATTGATAAAATTTATCAGCCAATCAACAATGGTGTTTACCGTGCAGGGTTTGCAACTAGTCAGTCTGCTTATGATGAAGCCGTAACAGAATTATTTGCGGCTCTTGATTACTGGGAAGAAGTCTTAAGTGAACAACGCTATCTTTGCGGCGACCAAATTACAGAAGCGGACTGGTGTATGTTCACTACCTTATTCCGTTTCGATGCGGTTTATTATGTCCATTTCAAGTGTAATTTGTACCGACTTGTTGAGTACCCCAATCTTTGGAATTATCTGAAAGAACTTTACCAATTTCCTGGAGTGAGAGAGACTTGTAACCTTGATCACATTAAACGCCATTATTATCGGAGTCATCCCAAAGTTAACCCCACGCGCATTGTACCGAAAGGGCCTGTGATTGATTTTGATGAACCTCATAACCGCGATAAAATATTTAATTAGTTGATAACTGACCAAGGAAAGCAGCATGACTCTCTTTACTAGTAGAGTAAAGGAGTTGAATTGATGCCTTACAAACAGATTGAAGATTTACCAGATTCGGTAAAAGAACACTTACCCCAACACGCGCAAGAAATTTTTCGAGCAGCGTTTAATAGTGCTGAAGAACAATACGATGAAGAAGAACGTGCTTTTCGTGTTGCTTGGAGTGCAGTTAAGCGTGACTACGAAAAGGGTGATGATGGAGAGTGGCACAAAAAACCAGAATAGTTGTGTGTAATTTCTCTCTTTAGTTAGAAGTAAGAGCAAAATATAATCGTTATCTTGCTTACTAGCAGTAGTAGTAATTAATGGTTTTGGGAATTATCGAACTAACAGATAATCGTCTGGGATATGAAGGCAATTAGCTGAAAGTTGGAGAAATTCCCAATTTATTTTAAATTAGAAATTACGAATTAGTATGAATTATCTTGTTGCAGTGTTACCTGAAAAAACAACAGCAGAAGCTGCTTATTCTGCTCTCGAACAACAAGGATTGTCAAAATCACAAGTTAATATTTTAGGACAGGGTTATAAAAGTGCTGATGAATTTGGTTTGATTAATCCTGAAAAGCCAGCACGCAAACAGGTAAGTCGGCTTTTATATTGGCTTATACCCTTTGGATTTATTGCAGGCTACGCTTTTAATTTGCTGACTAGAATTGAGATTTTACCTCAAGTTACAGCATTTGGTAATCATTTTATTGCGGGTTTGTTAGGGGCTGCATCTGGTGGTTTGGGTGCTTGGATGGTAGGTAGATTAGTTGGCTTAACAGTTGGTAGTGGTGATGCTTTGTCCTACCGTAACCGATTGAACGCTGGTAAATATTTAATTGTTGTCAATGGTAATGAGGGGATAGTCCGCGAAGCTACTCGTGTATTGCGTCAATTTGAACCGGAAAATATTCAAGGTTATACAGGGGGGTAAATTATATTTGGATAGAGATTGTAATATAAACTCTATCCAAATATTGTCATGTATATTTCAAAAATAAAGTCCGATTACTATACGTATTTCCCCTGTTAATTTAATTTTTCTGCTGTAGTTCTTTTTCTGTTTGGGAATGAGTATTTTCAATGTGCTGAGTTAAGATTTCTGCCATCTCTACGGCTGTGAGAATTAATTGCTTTTCCATTTTGCCGTAACCGCCCTCATCGCTTAATTGGGGGTATATATGAGGGTTAGACAGCATAGCGGCTAAAAGTTGAGATGCGGTTTGTTTCAATTCGCTATTCATAATTAATTCGTTATTGGTAATTTGTAATTGGGGGATGAGGGGAAAATTTCTTTTCCCCAGTCCCTGTGAATTATTGAATTTTGATTTTTTTTATTCTCTCCAGTCTAAGGGCGGTTCAATCAGGGTTTGACCAGATTTACCAGCACGGACACCTGGTTTATCTACGATTTTGACTGTACTGGCTTGTAGTCCTTCTTCGCCTTCTTCTACCGCACAATGGACACCAGTACCAATTTCTAGGCGTTCAAAGTCGTGATGGAGGACGCTGTTGCGGTGGAAGTAAATTTCTTCGCCATCTAGGTTTTTGATAAAGCCGTAACCTTGATCTCGGAATAGTTTGATGACTAGTCCTGTGGTTTCTCCTGCGTCTTCCTGGGTTTGGGCGCGATCGCTTTGTTGTTGAATTTGGGTGAGTTTAGTCAACTGCTGACGCGCTGCATCAAAAGCATCTCTAATGACGGCATCCAGAGGATCATACTGGATACTTTGACCAGGATTACTATGTGCTACGATTTCATGCCCTGGTGGTACGGTGATATCAATTCTGACACGATAAGGTGAACCACTACGGGGGCGATCGTGTATCTTTTCAACAGCAATATGGCAGCTATTGATATAACTGCAAATATGCTCTAATTTGGCAACTTTTTCTTTAATAAGGTTATCAATCGCAGCTGTTTTATCTACGTTGCGATAGGTAATTTCTAGTGGTACTTTCATTCTATTGCCTGAACTTTAGCAGTGCAGGGGTATAAGGAAAGAATTAATGACTATTGACTAAATTGCTGGCTTTTTTGAGCAATTCACGGACTTCAGCATCCGTAGTCTGAGGAAAGTCTTCGTACCACATACCCACGCTATAAAATTGGCTGGGTGTGGTGATACAGACCATTTTTTCTACTTTGGTTTGTAATTGTTGATATGTTTCCAGTGCAGCAACGGGGACAGCAATGACAATCTCTTGGGGATTCTTTTGTCTGACAGCGATTACAGCTGCCCACATGGTTGCACCAGTGGCTAAACCATCATCGACTAAGATAACTTTACGTCCTGTTAATTCGGGAAAAGGTTCATCGCCCCGATACATACTTTCCCGTCTTTCTAGTTCTCGTTGTTCTTGGGCTGCAACTCTAGCAATTACTTCCTCGGAAATATTGATATCGTTGACAACTTGTTGGTTAATGATGCGGACACCACCAGAAGCAATCGCTCCCATAGCTAGTTCTGGATTATCGGGTACGCCGAGTTTGCGGACTACCAATACATCTAAGGGAGCATTTAAAGCTTGAGCAATTTCAAAAGCAACGGGAACACCACCCCTAGGTAGGGCTAAAACCAGCACATCGGGACAGTTAGCATAATCTGCTAACTTGCTGGCTAAAACTTGGCCTGCGGCTGTGCGGTCTTTAAATAGCATGGCGTGGGTAATTCGTAATTCGTAATTCGTAATTTGGTTTTTCTACTGTGGTTCGATTTTAAGAAGTTGAAGATGAAATGTCCTCTGACTAACGAAGCGATATCTTGATTATATCCGTCTGTCTAATGGGTTAGTTGAGGTAGGGGCGCGGAGGTTTGAGGTTTTTTTGTTACAAAATTTGTAACGGCAACATATTTTGGGGTTTGACTCGTTTAAATTGATGACAAATCTACGGGGAATCCCTGAATAAAGAGTTAATGTTGCTCAAAGATATACGGGATTATCAAATTCTTTTTCTCAGCTTGTTCCTGATTTTGGGTATTGGAACAAGGGATTGGACTCTGCGACCAGAATTAATTGCAGTAGCGATCGCCACCTGTTTGATCACACAGTACATTTTGTCATTAGTGCAAGTCAGAAGCGAGGACGGAGAAGATGCGCCCAATCCGCTAAATCTCCGCAGTGCTTTGATTACTGCTTTGGGACTCAGTTTACTGTTACGGGCTGATCATTGGACAACAATGGCGTTTGCGGCAGCTAGTGCGATCGCTAGTAAGTTTTTTTTACGAGTTAACCAAAAACATTTCTTTAATCCAGCTAACTTTGGCATCATTGCTGCCTTAGTTTTCACTTCTGATGCTTGGGTTTCTCCAGGACAGTGGGGTGAAGATTGGTGGTATGGGCTGTTATTTGCTGGGGCTGGAGGGATGATTTTGCAACGCGTTGGTCGTTGGGATACTACAGCTGCCTTTTTGGGTGCTTACTCCCTATTAGAAGCCATGCGTAATCTCTGGTTGGGCTGGACTTGGGATGTTTATTTGCATCGGTTAATGAGTGGGTCTTTGTTGCTGTTTGCCTTATTTATGGTGACAGATCCCCGGTCAATTCCTAACGCACGGATGGGGCGTGTTCTTTGGGCAGTAGGCATTGCTATTGTTACTTTCCTGCTGCGGAATTATTTCTTTATCCCCACGGCAGTTTTTTGGGCATTGTTCATGTTTGCACCTTTAAGCATCCTATTTGATGTGATCTGTACAGCCCCCCGTTTTTCCTGGTTGAGTGACAGGGTACAGGTGACAAGATAAACAATTTGTCTACTCATTACTCATTACTTTACATATGAGGTATAAAATGCAGCGTTTTCGATTCATTATCCCATTATTATCAGTATTAATTTCTGTACTCTGCTTTGCACCTACAGCTTGGGCATTTTGTGGATTTTATGTAGCGAAAGCTGATACAAAACTATATAACAAAGCGTCTCAGGTAGTGATTGCTAGAGATGGCGATCGCACTGTTTTAACAATGGCGAATGACTACCAAGGGGAAGTCAAAGATTTTGCAATGGTTGTCCCTGTACCTACGGTGATCAAAAAAGAGCAGGTGCGTGTTGCTGACCCTAAAATTATCGAGCGTTTGGACGCTTTTAGCGCACCGCGTTTAGTAGAGTATTTTGATCAAGACCCTTGCACTCCATATAGACGCAGAGGAGATGTATTTTTAGCAGCACCCTCAGCCGCAGTTAATGAAGCACAAAGTGCAAGACGCGATCGCAGTTTGGGTGTAACGGTCGAAGCGCGTTTTAATGTGGGTGAATACGATATTGTTGTTTTGAGTGCCAAAGAATCTGGTGGCTTAGAAACTTGGCTCAATCGCAATGGTTACAAAATTCCCAGAGGCGCAAGACAGTTACTTAAGCCCTACATTCGCTCTTCCATGAAGTTTTTTGTAGCTAAGGTCAATCTAGATAAATTTGCACAATCTGGTTACGAGTTTCTGCGACCCTTGCAAATCTCTTACCAATCACCCAAGTTTATGTTACCAATTCGCTTGGGGATGATTAACGCCACAACTGAGCAAGATTTAATTGTCTACGTTCTCTCACCCAAAGGACAAGCTGAAATCACCAACTACCGGACTGTAAAGCTTCCCTCTAACCTCAACGTTCCCATATTTATCAAACAAGAATTTGGTGACTTCTACAAATCTACATTTGAAACGGCTCATACCAAGGAAGGTAAAAGAGTCGCCTTTTTAGAATATGCCTGGGATATGGGTAATTGCGATCCCTGTTCTGCTGAACCCTTAACACCCGATGAACTCAAACAAGCAGGTGTGTTTTGGCTAGATACTAATTCCCCCAGTAATACATCATCCCCTGGCTTTCGTCGTCCCTTTCCCACCAGTAACGTTTTTATCTCTCGTTTACACGTCCGCTACACCCGTGACAAGTTCCCCGAAGACTTGATATTCCAAGATACTTCTAACCGGGAATCTTTCCAGGGACGATATATTTTGCAACATCCCTTTACTGGGGAAGTTAAATGTCAAGCTGGCAAAGAATACAGGCGGTCTTTACCAAAACGTTTTGAACAAGAAGCCCAAACCCTTGCTAAACTAACTAACTGGAATATCCAAGACATCCGGCGTAAAATGCAGTTGAGTGTTGGTAATCTCACCAGTTCGTGGTGGGAAAATTTCTTCTCTTGGCTAGGTATGTAATTCGTAATTCGTAATGGGCTGCGATATCTCGCGTCTCTACTCCCTGACTCACTACTCAAAAATCCTAGGCAAGAGAAATTTTTTGAGGATTGCAGCTCGTAGTAATAATATATTCTTGCTGCTCCCTATAAACTCTTGCCTTTTTCGTTCTAGTAATCATGGTTGAATTTGATGAACAGCTACGTAACATAGTTTCCCAAGTCTGTGGACATCCTCCAGGAAGTCCTCAACGTCAGAAGTTGCTCACGCAAATTATTCGCCTCAGTTCCCAAAAACTTTGGCGGGAAAATACCCCCTACTATCAAGATGCACTACAACAAACTTGGTTATATTTTTGTCGTAACATTTGCGAAGGTCTGACAGGGCAAAAATACGACTCTACCTATGGTACTGTCGTTACTTGGTTAAATGCTTACTTAAAACGCAGACTACAAGATTTTTATATCAACCAAAATAAAGAACAAGCAACAACAGTTCCTTTGCGGGTTCGCCAGTCTACATCAGGTGGAAGTAGTGATGTTATTGACCCTGTAGACAATTTAGCTGCTACCCCTGAACCACCACCAATTTTAGATGAGTTAGAAACTTGGATAAAAACAGACCCCACTGGAGAATTAAGGACTACTCACGTTAAAGGTCGTCCAGAGGTAAACTGCCAGATATTAATTCTCAAACGTCTACCACCGGAAGTTAGTTGGAAAGAATTGTCTGAGGAATTTGGGTTAGCAATTCCCACCTTAAGCAGCTTTTATCAGCGTCAATGTCTGCCACGCTTACGTAATTTTGCAGAATCAGAAGGTTTGATTTAATAGAGATTAACTTAAGTTGAGCGATCGCTCTTGAGCTACTTATTGACTACCTAATTCCCATAAAATTTTTGAAGCTCAGGTGTGAGTTGTCATCTGCCGGTTGCCATACTATGAATAACTTAGTTAGGATCTTTTGTCGTTATTTCGCAGGTAAAAAGCAGAAAATAAAGCTCAGTTTACTTGTATACTTTTTGGTGGCTTTGGTGTTGACAGTCAATGTACCTGTACTGGCAATCAACTCTGTAACTGCGGATAGAGGAAAACTGAAGACGGTAACTGAGCAGCCTCTGGATGCGCCAAAGTTGGTCAATTCTGAGCGCGACTTATTGATAGAACAAGGTAAATCTTTATACGATGCTGGACGCTTTGCAGAAGCGGTGCAAGTATTACAACAGGCAACGCAGGCATATAAGCAGCAGGGTGATAGTCTGAAATTGGCTGCTACTTACAGTAACTTGTCCTTAGCCTACCAGCAACTTGGGGACTGGCAAGCAGCAGAGGAGGCCATTAAAACCAGTCTAGAATTAATCCCAGCCCAAAAAAATGCGCAAAACCTGCAAATATTAGCCCAAACACTTGATATTCAAGGTCGTTTGCAATTAGCGATGGGCAAACCAGAAGTAGCCTTAACTACTTGGCAACAAACCGCAGAGATTTACCAACAAACCAAAAATCAAGCGGGCGAAATGCGATCACAGATTAATCAAGCCCAAGCGTGGCGTAATAAAGGCTTTTATCGTCGGGCAGTGCAGATTTTACTAGCAGTCAATCAAAAATTACAAGCACAACCAGATTCTGTAGAAAAAGCCGTCGGATTGCGATCGCTCGGTGATGCTTTAATGGTAATCGGCGATTTAGCCCAATCCCGCACGATTTTAGAGCAAAGTCTAGCCGTTGCCCAACGTCTGCAATTACCTGTACAGATGGGAGCTAGTTTATTAAGTTTAGGCAACAATGCACGAGCCAATTTATTAAATTTAGGCAATAACGCACGCGCCAAACCACAACTAGCACAAGCAATCGACTATTATCAACAAACTGCAACAAAATCTACTTCACCCCTCACCAAAATTCAAGCCCAACTCAATCAACTCAGCCTGCTAATTGACACTCAACAATTTTCAGAAGCACAACCTCTCATCCCCTCAATTCCTGATCAACTCAAACAACTTCCCACTAGTCGGGCTGCTATTTATGCCCAAATTAACTACGCTCAAAGTTTGATGAAATTGGTCAGGGGGCAGAAAATAGAATCTTCTACCTCGTCCTCCAATGCCCAACACATCGCCCAACTTTTAGCTAATACCGTCAAACAAGCCCGCAGTTTGGAGGATAAACAAGCCGAAGCTTATGGGTTGTTAAGTTTGGGGCATTTGTACGAGAACAACCAGCAATGGCAAGAAGCACAAAGTCTGACTCAGCAGGGATTAAGTCTGGCACAGAGTAGTAATGCTCCAGATATTATCTATCGCTTGGAGTGGCAGTTAGGGAGATTGCTATCGGCGCAAAAAAATATATCTAGTGCGATCGCCGCCTATGATGCAGCAGTGAATACACTCCAGTCTATCAGAGGTGACTTGGTAGCCGTCAATCAAGACGTACAATTTAACTTTCGTGACAGTGTAGAACCTATCTATCGCCAATCAGTAGAGTTATTGTTACAGTCTGACGCGGGAGAAATCGATGAAAAAACGCTAGATAAAGCCCGCCAAAGGATTGAGGCTTTGCAGTTGGCAGAATTAGATAACTTTTTTCGGGAAGCTTGTCTGCGAGGTGAGAGTGTACTAATTGATCAAGTAGTAGACAAAGATAACCCCACAACTGCCATTCTTTATCCAATTATTTTGCCGCAACGCCTGCAAGTAATTGTCAAAATTCCTAACCAACCCCTCAAACATTACAGTGCCAACATTACTCAACCAGAAGTAGACAAAGTTCTTTCTGAACTCAGAAAAAATCTGGTTAATCCCACAGCTACCAACAAAATTAAAACCCAATCACAACAAGTTTATAACTGGTTGCTCAAACCCATTGAGTCAGAATTAGCTGCTAGGGGAGTCAAGACCCTAGTGTTTGTACTAGATGGCGCGTTACGTAACTTACCAATGGCGGCTCTTTATGACGGGCAGCAATATTTAATTGAAAAATATGCGATCGCCCTCAGCGTCGGTCTACAACTACTTGACCCCAAACCCCTAGAACGCCGCCAGTTAAGAGCCTTAACGGCTGGACTAACTCAGCCACCTGAAGGGTTTCCTGATTTTTCAGCCCTACCAGCAGTCCAATCAGAAGTAAACTTCATTGCTAGTGCCGGAGTCTCAACCAAAAGCCTCTTAGATCAGCAGTTCACCAGCCAAGCATTAGAAAAAGAGGTAAGTAGTGCTTCATTTAATGTTGTACATTTAGCTACTCATGGTCAGTTTAGTTCAATTGCCGACGAAACCTTTATTTTGGCTAACGATCGCCGAATTTACGTCAAAGAATTTGATGGACTGCTACGCAACCAAGAACAAACCCGATCAGGCGCAATAGAACTATTAGTGTTAAGTGCCTGTCAAACAGCCGCCGGAGATAACCGCGCCGCCCTAGGTCTAGCAGGAGCAGCCGTCAGAGCCGGCGCACGTAGCACTGTCGCATCTCTATGGCAAATTGATGATGAATCAACGGCTTTGTTTGTCGGTGAATTTTATCGAGAACTCAAAAATGGCAAAATGACCAAAGCTGAAGTTCTCCAAGTAGCCCAACTAAAACTACTCAGCCATCCCAATTACCAAGCCCCTAGTTTTTGGTCGGCCTATGTGTTGATTGGCAATTGGCTGTAATTTGGGAATTGGGAATAGTAACCTACAACTTGATCTAATCTGTTATTATGCTTTACCCAGAGTAGTAAAACTACAAGTGGGCTATTTTTGTAATGGGAAAGACCAAGTTCAAGTAAAAGTTTATGTTCAAGTCGCAACCTGTAGCTATTGATTTGTTTGCTGGGTCTGGTGGATTTAGTTTAGGTTTCGAGATGGCAGGGTTTTCTGTTCCTCTATCCATTGAGATGGATGCTTGGGCTTGTGATACGCTCCGCTATAACCACCCTGACATGACAGTTATTCAACATGATATTTGTGATTTTAATTCTGCAAGCAGCGTAAAAAAGATATGTATCTTCAAGCCAGATATTGTTATGGGTGGACCTCCATGTCAAGGTTTTAGTATTGCCGGACCAGCCCAAAAAGATCCTAAAGATCCTAGAAATACTCTGTTCATTAATTTTGCTCAATGGATTAATTTTCTTGAGCCTAAAGCATTTGTAATGGAGAATGTCAAAGGGTTACTTTCACGAAAAAATACAGAGGGTGAAAAGGTAATAGATATTATAAAAGAAACTTTTGAAAACTTCGGATATTTTGTAGAAGTATGGTTGCTAAATGCTGCTGAATATGGTGTGCCACAAAATCGTGAGCGTATCTTTATTGTTGGAAATAACCAGGGGGAAGAGTTAGGTATTCCACCAAAAACTCATTCTCTAAATTTGTTAAATATTCGTGGGGATCAACTATCAGTATTTGAACATAATAAGTTACTTCCTTCTCTTAGTTTGTGGGATGCAATATCAGATTTACCCCCACTTAATGCTTGTGAGGGAAAAGAAGAACAGCTATATATTTCCGAACCTCATAATAACTATCAGAGATGGATAAGAAATGGGAGTTATGTACTTTATAACCATGTTGCAATGGAGCATTCTAATAGACTGGTAGAACGTTTCAAACATATAAAATGGGGTGAATCAAGTTCAGATGCACCAAAAGAACATAGGGCTAGACGACGAGGTGGTAATGGAGAACTATCAGAGATAAGTTATGACCAAAACAACCGCCGACTCAATCCTTATAGACCATCACACACAATAGCAGCATCATTTTATGCTAATTTCATTCATCCTTTTCAGCATCGTAATTTGACAGCCCGCGAAGGCGCACGCATTCAATCTTTTCCTGACACTTATCGTTTTATAGGAAAAAAAACTGTTGTATCTCACAAATTATTACATCGAGAGAAGAGATTTGATGAGAAATTTCTTTGCCAGTATAACCAAATTGGTAATGCTGTCCCACCTGTTCTTGCAAAGTCAATTGCACTGCATATTCAAGAAAAGTTAGAGCTATGTCCACAAGTGATAGAAACCCTTTAGTTCATGGCTCTAATCTTGAACAGAAGGAGAATCATCGTACAAAATACAGAGATGATAAGAGTAGAAAATATATCAGTGAAATTAGGAGTGAGTATGATAAGTGGCAGGCAGAAAATCTTCAATTGCTTGGACCTACATCACAATCTACAGAGCAAGATAACGCCATTATCGCTGACAGAGTAGCACTTTTTTCTACATACAAAGACTTTATTGACCAACAAAAATATGCTGAGAAATTTGACTCTAGATCAAACCTGCACTCTAGCGTATTAGAAGAATTTCTTTATTACCTATTTAGAGATTTAGTCAGAGACTTTGGAGAACACGCTCTGATTGGCAAATCACATACGTTCAAAGATATTTTCTTTGTCCCACCAAAATACTCTGAAATGCTGAAGCGTCCGTATGCACGCATTGAGAAGAAAGATCATGATTTTGTGATTGGAGCAACCATTCAAGCATCACTAGAAGCCGCAATTCCACCAGAGCGTGACCGAAATTCTGGTGAAATACTCCCACTTTTTAAGGAAGAACCAGAAAAATACTCAGAAGTTACGGTTACAGGGAATACCGAAACACACATTTTTGATATTCCAGTTGTGGTAATTGAATGTAAGACTTATCTTGATAAAACTATGCTGGAAGGCTCATCAAGAGCAGCAGAGGACTTAAAAGCGAGAAATCCTAATAGTCTGTATGTTGTAGTTATGGAGTGGATTAAGCTGAGTAGTGATGTCAATCTTCGGAAGTATAAAGTTGACCAGATTTATGTACTACGTCAGCAGAAAAACACTGACCGAGAATTTAGATATGACGAAACATATCTTAAAAATCCCATTAATCCGACCGTAATTCAACATCTCTTTCATAAGGTACGTAAGCATCTCACAATGGACTGGACTGGTGGAATTGAGTACGGCATACAACGTGGATGGTTAATTGACGAGTAGCTATGGTATGGAGATTTTATTAACAGAGACCAACTTTCCAGTCCCCATGCTGAAATTTTTCTCTAAAATTCATTGTTTTTGTGGCATAAATTGAGCGCATTTGGATGATATGTACATAGCAGCATTGATCACTGGGGATTAAACATATGACTAACAACACATTCAAGCTAGAGGATTTCGCAATTACGCTGCCGATTTCTCAAGCAGCTCTTACAACTGCCCAACAGTTCGCTAATCAACAGCCTACGTCAGCAAAAGCCGAGCAAGTCAGGCTGAATACATTAGCTGTATGGGTAGTGAATGATTATTTACAAATGATGGATATTCCTACCAATTTGACAGCTAGTGACAGTTGGAATCCAATTATGCAACTCTGCTCGAATGTGGCTGATTTAGAGGTTTCCTCAGTTGGTCGTTTGGAATGCCGTCCTGTACTTTCGTCAAACCAAGTATGCTCGATTCCCGCAGAAACTTGGGAAGACAGAGTAGGTTATGTAGTTGTACAAGTGGATGAATTTTCCCAAGAAGCACAATTACTAGGTTTTGTCAAAAATGTGGCAACAGAAACCTTGGCTTTAAGTCAACTACAACCAATAGAAACACTAATTGATCGTTTGGGACAATTGAGAACTTCCCCAGTAGATGCGCTAGTCAATCTCAGCCAGTGGTTTGTCGGTCAAGTTGAGGCTGGTTGGCAAACAGTAGAATCCTTATGGAATTCACCAGAATTCAGACCAGCTTATGCCTTTCGTAGCCCAGTCACCACTCCAGAGGCAGTACAAGGGCAGTCAGAAACAGTAAAGAGAAGAGCAAAACTGATTGACTTGGGCATTCAAATTGTCAATCAACCAGTGATGATGATTGTAGAAATTGCCCCAGAAGTTAACCAAAAAACTAGTATTCGGCTGCAACTCCACTCTACAGGTAATCAAATGTATTTACCGACTGGAGTTCAACTGAAAGTGTTAGATAATTCTGGCGCAGTATTTTTAGAAGCTCAATCCAGAAGTGCAGATAACTACATTCAGTTACAGTTTCGTGGTGAACTCCAAGAACAGTTTAGCGTTCAGGTATCATTGGATGATATGAGTATCATAGAAAACTTTGTGATCTAATACCTGTCATAAGTAATTGGTGAGTAAATAGATGTACTAAATGTATAAAATTTTAGAAATGTTTGCAGGAAAGGCGCATTTTGAGAGAAGTCTGAACGTATCAGAACTTCAGTGATTTGGCAATCGGAGCAAAGCGACGGTCATGGCTAAGTTAGTGGTGCTGAAATTTGGCGACGGTAATTTTGAGCAAGGGTTTACCGTCACTCTGCAAATTGGGGAAGAAAGCGATCGCCCCTCCACAGAAATCACAGGTAAACTACCACCATGTCCTGAAATTACCATTTACTACACCCGTTGGCAGGCTAGCTATTTACAGTTAGGTAACAGTTACCGTTTAGATGCAGACAAAATTCAAGTGACGAATGTATCTGTCACACAAGATTGTCACGAACTTGCCCATATCTTACGCGCCCGCTTTAATGCCTGGCTACAGGCGGAAGATTTTCGACCCTTGCGGGAAAAATGGCTAGAAAAATTACAGCCCACAGACGAAATCAGAGTCATATTGCAATCAGAAAATAGCCAATTGCAAAGACTCCCCTGGCACATTTGGGACTTACTAGAACGCTACCCAAAAGCAGAAATTGCCCTATCCTCACCCAGCTACGATCGCATTCATAAACCCCCTAACCCCAACTCAACGGTCAATATTTTGGCAATTGTCGGCAATAGTCAGGGGATTGATACCCAGGCGGATCAAGCTGTTTTACAAAAATGCCCCCATGCTGATGTCAGTTTTGTGGTAGAACCACAGCGTAAGGAATTGACCGATCATCTGTGGAGAAAAAACTGGGATATATTATTTTTCGCCGGACACAGTTCTAGTCAGGGGAATGATACAACTGGCAGAATTTACCTGAATAAAACCGATAGTCTCAGCATTGGTGAACTTAAGTATGCCCTCAAACAAGCCATAGAGCGGGGTTTACAACTAGCAATTTTCAACTCTTGTGATGGGTTGGGTTTGGCGCGGGAACTAGCTGATTTGCACATTCCCCAAATTATCGTGATGCGTGAACCTGTTCCTGATCAGGTAGCGCAAGAGTTTCTCAAATATTTTCTACAAAGTTTTGCCCATGGCGAACCTTTATACCAAGCAGTCCGACACGCACGGGAACGTTTACAAGGACTAGAAGATAAATTTCCTTGTGCAACTTGGCTACCAGTAATTTGCCAAAATCCGTCTCAGATCCCCCTAACTTGGGATGAACTGACCCAGACCCCAACCCAACAAATATTTTATACCCCACCAGTTGACAAAAAACGCGCCTGTAAAATGGTAGCGTTGTCTAGTTTGGTGGTAAGTGCTGTAGTATGTGTTTTACGGCTGTTGGGAGGATTACAAGCCTTTGAACTGCAAGCTTTTGATTTGATGATGCGATCGCGTCCTGATGAGGGGACAGATAGGCGTTTGTTGGTAGTTACCATTGACGATGAGGATTTAGCAAATCAGCGACGCAACGGCGAAAGCTTAAAAGGAACATCTATATCTGAAAAATCCCTCAATCAATTACTAGTCAAACTTAATCAATACCAACCCAAAGCCATAGGTTTAGATATCTACCGCGACTTTCAGGCTGAACAAGCAGATTTAAAATCACAACTGCAACAGACTGATAATGTCATCGGCATCTGTAAAGGGAGTGACTCTACAGCCAAAACTAAAGGTATTGCACCACCACCAGAAATTCCCAAGGAACGCTTAGGATTTAGTGACTTTATTCATGATAAGGATGGTGTGGTGCGTCGCCATCTCCTGTTTATGACCCAGGAAACAGCTTCCTTGTGTTCTACCCCCTACGCCTTCAGTACCCAACTGGCATTTTTATATCTCTCATCTTCAGGAATCCAAGGAAAATTTACCCCTGGTACATCTCCCAATTTGCAATTAGGTAAAACGGTATTGCACCGCCTATCACCTCATAGTGGCGGCTATCAAGGAATTGATGCTAATGGGGGGCAAATCCTACTGAACTATCGCGCCTCTAAGCAAATCGCGGAACAGGTGACACTCACCCAACTATTATCTAACCCCATTAACCCCAACGCCATCAAAGACCGCATTGTTTTGATTGGTGTAGTAGCCAAGGGAGATTTTCCCGACTATTGGGCTACACCTTACGGCAATCTGTTAGATGAACAAATGCCAGGGGTAATGGTACAAGCTCACATGGTTAGCCAAATTATTAGTGCTGTTTTAGATGGTCGTCCATTGTTGTGGGTTGTATCGCCTTGGTTGGAAGTAATTTGGATTTGGGGTTGGGCTGGATTAGGTGGTTTATTAGCTTGGCAATGGCGTTTATTCCCCAAGTTGGCATTAGCAGTTGGTATTAGTGCTAGTGTTTTGTATTTACTTTGCTGGAGTCTGTTGATTTCGGGTGTTTGGTTTCCCTTTGTACCATCAGCTCTCGCATTAGTAGCAACTGTAACCGTAGGATCAATTCAAAATAAGCTGAAACAGACTCAATAACCGTAGAGTCACAAGTATTAGTCAGCAATTTTAGTTAATTAACAACAACTAACTTAGTATGAAAATATTGCTCTCACTAGCCATTGGCTACACAAGTTTTTTAGTCGGTCAAACCTTGGTAATGGCTACACCTGCACCCGTTAACTCAACTATCAACCAGATTAAAAAAGTCAGCTTTAACCCACCACCAGCACCAGCTTCTGAGCCGCCCCCAGGTGGTCGCGTCCGTGGTGGGGCTAAACGGGGTTTGTGTCCCTCAGTACAACCGCAACTTACAGCATTAGTACCCTACACCGAAGATACTCCTACTGTCACCAATGTCTGGGGATTGACCACAGAGGCACATCCGACACTGATGTTCTATATGCCCTACGCTCATAATGTTGCGTATCCTACAGAATTTGTGTTGCAAGATCAGGAATCAAATTCAATTTATCAAACAGCGATCGCTCTTCCAGCAAAACCAGGAATCATCAGAATTTCTGTACCTCAAAACATTACCTTGGCAGTGAATAAACGATATCGCTGGTTTCTCACCGTTGATTGTGACCCACAAAAGGATTCACCCCCAACTTACGTAGAAGGGGTAATAAAACGAGTCACCCTCAACAAAAAAGTTACTGAAAAACTAAAGACAGCTACACCTCTGCAACGTTTTGATATATATCTCCAAAATGGGATTTGGCACGAAGCCTTAAAAACACTATCGCAATTACACCAAGAAAACCCCAAAGATCAAGAAATTAAAGTACAGTGGCAGAATTTACTCACTAGCATCCGCTTAGAGGATGTTGCATCTCAACCATTACTTCCTAGTGAACCTTGATTGGGGGCTGGGAAGAAGCAGGGGAGCAGAGGAGACGAGAAAGAATCTTTTGACTTTTTTCTGCCCCATACCCAATTACGAATTACGTTAGCGTAGCGGGACGCAGTCCATTACGAATTACGAATTACGAATTACGAATTACGAATTACGAATTACGAATTTCCCTAGGATATTGGGGGCGGCAGGGACTACCCCAACAAACTTGTCCAGAGGGCATATCAGCCAAAACACTGCTACGTGCGCCAATTACAGTATTAGCACCAATTTGTACTCCTGGTGCTACAAAACAATCTGTAGCTACCCATACGCCGTTATCAATAGTAATAGTTGCGGTTTTCAAGCCAAAGGCTGGGTCTCGAATATCATGGCTACCGGTACATAAATAAGTTTTTTGGGAAATGACGCAGTGTTGACCGATATGAATCTCATCTAAACTATATACAACTACATCATCACCAATCCAAGTGTAATCGCCAACGGTAACTTTCCAAGGATAAGTAAAACGGGCAGTAGGGCGAATAATTACACCTTTGCCAATACGCGCTCCAAACAATCGCAGTAGCCAACAACGCAGACCATTAAAAGAATGCAGCGTCAGGGGAAAAGCGATCGCCTGTACAAACCACCACAGTAAAATATACCAACCAGGCCGCCCCCGATCAAACCAAGTTTGGTCATATTTGCGTAAATCTACGAAAGATTCATTAGTCAAGTCGCTTCGCTCCAATTCAAAATTCAAAATACTCCTCCGGAGAAGCAAGCTACAAAATTCAAAATTAATCATTGGGTAGAAATCTCCCCTATCACCTATCACCTATCACCTATCACCTGTCACCTGTCACCTGTCACCTATCACCTGTCACCTGTCACTTATCACCTATCACCTGTCACCTGTCACCTGTCACCTGTCACCTGTCACCTGTCACCTGTCACCTGTCACCTGTCACCTGTCTCTTACTTTTTAAACAACAGACCTTGAACAACGGCGTTTAAGTAACCTATCTGTCCGTAGCTATAAACAAAGTTATCAAAGCTTTCGGCTGGATCTTTAAAGGCATATCGTAATGATTTATACAAACCACGGATGAACCTTTCGCCACCTCTACCAAACTGGGCAATTCCGGCTTTACCCGCCAGTTGTTCCCGATAGCATTCGCTGATACCTTGCCACCAACCACGGTTTAAAAACCAGGAACGATTGATGCGTTCTGGAGCGACGTTATGAGCAACTAAGGCGGTGGGAAGATAGGCAACTTGCCAACCCTGCTTAAGTGCCAGTTCCGTCATGAGGAGTTCTTCGTTAGATAGAAGGTTTTTACCAACTCGACCAAGTTGGGGGTCAAAACCACCGATTTTTTCGAGAAATTGACGACGAATGGAGTAATTCAAACCTCTGGGAGTTAAACCTGGTTTTTCAATGTAAACCACACTATCCCCTAAGTCATAAGCTCCTAAGTTGCCTGCTAAACCAGCCGATAACCATGAAGGTGGTTCAATATTGGGAGGCCATAATAGAGTGACCTTACCACCAGCGATCGCTAGCTGAGAATTATGTTGATAAGCATCATATAATACTTGCAGCCAGCCAACACTCGCCACCGCATCATCATCTAAATACGCTAATATTTCAGATTTCGCCTCTTTTGCGCCAATGTTACGAGCTACAGATAAACCAAGCGTGGGTTCAAAAACATACTTTAACCGGGGATTACTCGCCCTTTCTTCTGTCACTTCACGAGTGCGATCGCTTGACCCATTATCCACCACTATGACCTCAAATTCCCCCGCGAAATCCTGCCCCAAGAGGCTATCAATCGCCGCACCCAGATAATTATCTCGATTGTGAGTACATATAACCGCAGAGATTTGCATATTAGTCAACCCCTTCGGGGAATTCAAAATTCAAAATTCAAAATTAATAACCTCTTCCCCAATCCCCACCCTGTAACCTGTAACCTGTCCCCTAATTTACACTTGCTGAATATGGCTGTGTAAAACGACCAAAGTTTCTGCTAGTTGGCTAAGACGAGTTTCTAGGTATTGCTTGCGTCCTAGAAGTTGTCGTAATTTTTGATAACGTGCGATCGCCATGCTGACTGTCGCTAGCTGATTCGGTGGACAGGGACGTGACCATACTTTACCTGACGCATCGACACCACAAAGGCGATAACCCGTCCGTAGATTTTGATGGGGTATTTTACTCCCGTCAGGAGCGCAAATCTCTTCTACATAATCAATCAGGCGTTCCACTTCTCCGTGGCGGAGTGTAGCAGTTCCACCATGTTCTTTATCCCAAGGATTAGATTCTAACCAACCGTTAACAATGGGTCCTTCTAAGTAAATATCCTGAATTTGCTGCACAATCGTATGCAGTTCTTTTTGCCAACCTGCGACGTGTTCATGAATTTCTTGCAGGATATTCGTGGCTAATGCTGGATTAGCACCGTGACGATGATTACTGAAGCTGGGAGTTTTGAACTTGGGTAGGTTTGGAGTTTTTCCACCATCTTCCTGTGTAGGAAAGGTTTGTACAGAACTGTGATGAGGAAATAGATTTTGGGTATCAGTAATTTCGCTGGGGGAGTCAATACTTAATTCTTCTATGTGTTCTGAAGTCTGACTGTCTGTACCTTCCTTAGCTGCTACGCTAATTCTAAAGGACACAGGCCGCTTGGTATTTTCACCTGCGTCTGTCACAGTAGTATCACGAGTTCCTAAATCGTGTAGAGTTGCTTCAATGCGTTTTATCCCTGCTTTCATAACTGTTCCTTAAAAACTACTGTTTGGTTTTTAATATTTAACGCAATGTGCAACTTATTTTTGAACCCCCTTTCCTACAAGGAGAGAGGCTTTAAATCTTGCTCCCCTTCCCTACAAGGGTATGGGGGTTAGGTTTGAGAGAAAGTTGCACACGGCGTTATTTAGAAATGGGTCTAACAAGATTTTTATCTTTCGCCCATTTTGGCATAAAGTCAAAAATTAGTGCTGAGTTCTGAGTAATAAGTGCGTATTCCCACTCGTTACTCAGCACCTGCTAAAGGCCGCGCTACCGCTAACGTTACTCAGCACTTTTTAGCAGATGCAGGATTCACAAAATCGTGTAAGTCTGCATCCCAAACACTAATGTAAATTAAATCGCAATTTTGCCGAATAATCTGACCTTTCACTGAACCAACAGCAAAACTAAAATCTTCTAACTGACGCTGTTGGATTTGTTGTAGTCCCTGCTGAATTTTGGGCGAGGCTTGACCATTTAGCATTCCATTTAAAGTAGTCTGCATCAATTGTGGATCTACAGACTGGGCAAAGGCTACCTCTGTTTGCTTTAGCACTCCAGAATTACGGTCAAATAAATAACCTAAATCAACTTGGTTGGGTACTAATTTATAGACAACAGCGCGGGTTTTACCCCATGCACCTCTTAAATCTCTATTTGGCTTTCCCAGTGCAGCCTCTACAGTGCTTCTGGATGTTCCTGTGGGGAAAGCTGGAACACTTTGTCTAGTGGTATTCCTTTTTTGTTTCTTGGGAGGTGGGTTTGGTGGTAATGGATCTTCTTGTGGTGGGACAACAACGGTCTCATTCTCCATTTCTGGTGGTGTTGCTGTCACTTGAGGCGCGGGAGTATCCACTGGAATAGGAGGAGGATCGGAGTTTAGGGGGGGGTTGTTAGTTCGCGTTTCAGGAGGTGAGATTTCTGGCTGCGGGGTAGAGTTGGGGATAACGGGGGATGGAGAAAATGGGGCAGAGATAGGAGGATTAGAAGCTACAGCATCGGGACTCTGAGATTCTGGTGAGGGTATAGAATCACTAACGATTGTTTCAGATGGAGATTGGCGAGTCAGACTAGATAGTGCTACTCCACCTATCAAACCGGCTACGATTAAGCCCCCAAATATCCAAACAGGCTGTTGTTTTCTGCTAGGAGAGATTTTTTGAGGAATGGGTATGGCTTGGGTTTGTTGGGTTGCTTGAGGAGGATTAGCAATCGATGACACAGGCGTATGATCACCAGCAGATAAAGCATACAGCATTTTACTGGCAGTGGTGAAGCGATCGCTTGCCTGCGGTTTAATCGCCTGATTTAGTACCCTAGTAAAATCTGGGGAAATAAGCGGCGCGTGTTGTTGCCAAAGAATCTCACCGGTTTGGGGGTGAGTTGGCAGTTCTTCAGGGTGTTTACCAGTTAACAGATAAATCGCTGTCAAACCTAAACTATAGATATCAGTAGCGTAAACTGGTCTACCTACAGCTTGTTCACTAGGCATATATCCCGGTGTACCAATCACCATCGAGCGTGTAGGATATCCTGGAGAACCCACCACAGAACGAATCGTTTCTTTAACTGCACCAAAATCGATTAAAACTGGCTTTTGGTCAACAGCACGGAGAATAATATTATCTGGCTTAATATCCCGGTGAATAATCCCTTTACTGTGGACATAATCCAACACCGATAGCAGACTCAACACAATTTGCCGGACAATAGTTTCACTCTGATATCCTTTAGTTTCCAGCAAATCCCTCAGCGTTTGACCTTGAATCCACTCTTGCACCAGGTAAAACTGTCCATTCTCTAAAAAGTAAGCATGGAGTTTGGGGATTTGGTCGCTATGTTCACCCAGATATTCTAAAGTTGCGGCTTCCCTTTCAAACCTTTGTTGAATCATTTGATAGGCTTGGGGGTCATTAGCAATGGGTTTGAGTTGCTTAATTACGCAACGACGGCGAGAAGGCATATGACTATCTTCTGCCAAAAAGGTTTCCCCAAACCCACCAGCACCGAGTACCTGAATAACTTGATAGCGATTGTTCAGCAGAATAGATGTCATGAACAGTTAAATATGTGCGCTCTTTCTCAATGTACATCACGATGTGGAGACTAGGGACTGAGGACAAATCAATTCAAAATGACCCTCTCTATGTTCCCTGCGGGACGCAGACTCTCCGACAGGAGAAGCTATGCCGTTCACGCAGCGTCTCTGCTAAGAGAAGGCTTTACGCTGCGCTAACAAAGTTCAAGACCTCCGGGGTATTTGCCTATCAAAACTTTTGTGTCAAACATGAGAACCCCAGTTTCTTTAAAACTGAGGTTCTGAGTTCAAAGCTATCTTTAGTATCTGAGCTAACTTATACCAATTTTCCAAAATCAAGCAACCTTAATTTTGAATTTTGAATTGGTATTAACTGTTCGCGTCTAACTTCAATACTTGCCCAATTACTGCTAGGCTTTCTTCAAATAACGCCTCACGACCCCAGCGTTGTACCTGTTGACTGAGTAACGCTTCTGCTTTTTGTTCTGATAAAGAACTCACCTGTTGGAATAAACCCGCAGATTGTGCGCCGCCGTGGGTTTCCATCCGCATACAACCGCCAGTCTCTGAACAAATGACAGTACCGCAGTCTGCTTGAGCATTAGTTGAACTCAGACGCAGGGCAATCAAATCACCCACAATATCGCCCACATCTGCAACTGGAACTCCGGCTAATTCTGCCTCTACTTGTCGTTGATTTGGGGCAACAAAGCGAATGCGGGTGATATCATAATCTCCACTTTCCTTTTCATAGGAAACTGGCAGCCATTGCAAACGACTCGCCAACCAACCCAAAAATAGTAATGCTTGGGCTGGGTTGCCTTTTTCGTAATCAAGTGTCACACGGTCAATTTCTCCCAAAGCCGCGCGACGGTGGGGAGAATCGTAAGCTTCAGCAGTCAATTCTTGCCAGGCTGCGAGTCTCCGCCAGTTCAAATCAGCTAGAGGTACACCAATTTTTACTAGCTCTTGGAGGCTACTTAAATCGCTTTCTGGCTCGTTGAAATTACAAGAATCAACAATGACGTTGTTGCAAACAGCTGCCAATCGCTTAAACAATAAGTTGTTGGGGTCTGGTGTAGCTTTCCACCAGAGGAACTTGGGCAAGCCACCAATCAACAAAGCTGGAATCATCCCGCCTATTCGTTCTAAAGCGGCGGCAGTGCCACTCAAGGTAATGTATTCGCAGCAAATTAGTGTACTGGAAGATTGCTTTTGAATTGGGCAGTAGGCAGAAACCTGCGCCTTGACACCTTCATCTTCCCCAGCAATAGGACACAAAGCAATAATGCGGCAAGGATTGCGGAGGGCGATTTCATCCGCAATTCTGGGGCTGGTGGCGTTGAAACTATAGGAAGTGATGCCGTTAGCAATTTCTCCTGTAGTACCGTTACCTTGACGTTTAGCAAATTCTTCCCGCAGTTTAGCTAGGGTTTCGGGTGTGGTTGTTCCGCTTTCTGGTAGCCCATACTTGATTTGCACTCGTCGCAAAGCTGCATCTGTCTGTGGGCCTAAAATGCCATCAATTGGGCCATTGTAGAATCCCAGAGATGCCAACAGATATTGGGTTTCTTCAGGTTCGTAAACCACCAAAGTAAAAGTAGTAGCGCGAGTAGCCGCAGGTAATGCGCCATCTTCGCCAGTGATACCGTAGCTTTGCCAAATTTGATTTAGTTCCGTTTCAATTTCGTTAAGCGAAATATCCTTGGGGGCTTGAAGAGAGAAAATAGTTGGGGCTTGGGAAGTCATAGTAGTTGTGATGTTGTCAGTGATCAGTTTGAATTGAGGGTGTAGGGCTGTGAGGGTGTGGGGGTGTAGGGGAAGAAAAACCTTTAGAGGTCAACAAGCAATACCTATTCCCCAATTCTCAATCCCCAATCCCCAATCCCCAATCCCTATTCCTACAGTCTGCGCCAGCGACGACCGTCTTGATTAATCAAAAGTTCTGCTTCTGCGGGTTCCCAAGTACCTGCTTCATATTGGGGAACAACTAGGGGGTCGGCGGGTGTATCCCAAACAGAAAGGGCGGGGGTGACTACCTGCCAAGCTGCTTCTACTTCGTCGGCACGGGTGAATAATGTTTGGTCGCCCATCATACAATCAAGGAATAGGCGATCATACGCATCGGAAGTGGCTGCAATCCCAAAAGAACCATAACTGAAGTCCATATCCACGGAACGGGTACGGAATTCTGCCCCTGGCATTTTGACATCAAAACGGAGGGAAATTCCTTCATTGGGTTGAATCCGCATTGCCAAAATATTGGCGTTTCTTTGTTGCGCGGCGGATTGGAACATCCGAGAAGGAACGTCGCGGAAGTGGATGGAAATCTCACTGACTTTTTTCGGCATCCGCTTACCAGTCCGCAGATAGAAGGGGACACCTTGCCAACGCCAGTTATCAACCATAAACTTCATTGCTACGTAGGTAGGGGTTGTCGAACTAGGATCAACTCCTGGTTCTTCCCGATACCCTGGTGCTGGCTGTCCTTTCATCCAGCCGGCACTGTATTGACCGCGTATGGCTGAACGTGACAGGTTATGGACATCAGCTAACCGTGTAGCTTGTAAAACTTTCACTTTTTCGGTGCGGATACTGTCGGCATCCATTGAGTTGGGTGCTTCCATCGCAGTGAGACAGTAAAGCTGCATCAGGTGGTTTTGCAACATATCCCGCAGTGCGCCGGCTTTCTCGTAGTAACCAGCCCGGTCTTCTACACCTACGGTTTCAGCTACGGTAATTTGTACGTGGTCAACAAACTGACGATTCCACAAGGGTTCAAAAATCGCATTGGCAAAGCGAAAGACTAGCAAGTTTTGAACTGTTTCTTTACCCAAGTAGTGGTCGATGCGATAGACTTGGTTTTCTTTACAATATTTCTGTACTATTTGGTTGAGGCTTTGAGCAGATGCCAAGTCCCGACCAAACGGTTTTTCAATGACTAGACGATGTTTGTAGGGGTCGTCTAGCATTCCACCTCCCCCTAGCTGTTTGATAGCTTCAGGAAAGAAGTTAGGCGCAACGGAGAGGTAAAACATTCTGTTACCTCGTGTACCCCGTTTTTCGTCTAATTCGCTTAAAAGATTTTTCAGCTTTTGGTAACTCTCAGGATTATCTATGTCCCCAGGGCAGTAGAACAGCCCTTGAGAGAAATCTTGCCAGAGTTCTTCGGGATCAACACCACCATGAACCTCTTCCATACCTTTCCGCATTTGTTCGCGGAAGTATTCGTGACTCCACTCACGTCGTGCTACGCCGACAATGGTAGTCTCTGGGGGAATACGTCTCTCCCGGCGTAATTTGTAAAGTGCGGGAACGAGTTTGCGCCAGGTTAAATCACCAGATGCGCCAAAGATGACGATGATTTGAGGTTCGGGCATCCCTTGTTGTTGCAGACCAACGCGCAAGGGATTTTCTAGGAGACTAACCATAACAGTTTTCGATTCTAGGTGGGGATTGGGGATTGGGGAAAAAATTTTAGATTTTAGATTTGCAATTTTGGATTGGAGTTCAATCTAAAATCCAAAATCTAAAATCTAAAATTCCTAGTCCCTATACTGGTGACAATAGCTTGACTTTGCGCTCTAAAGAGTTCATTAGGGACTGGAAGGGCTGGACAAATTTGTTAATACCTTCGATTAACAGTTCATCCATAACAGCATTGAGATCAATATTGATATCGGGGTCTTTGAGGCTTTCTATTAGCTGATAAGCTTCATCTACTCCTGTTTCTAGACGATTAGCGACACTACAGTGTTCGGCACAGGCGGTAATTGTTCCTGGTGGTAGGGTGTTGACGGTATCTGGGCCAATTAACTCATCAACATACATGACATCGCTGTAGTTGGGGTCTTTGGTGCTGGTGCTAGCCCACAATAATCTTTGCACTTTTGCGCCTTTGGCGGCTAGGTTTTGCCAACGACTATCCGCAATAATTTTTTCGTACTCTTGATAAGCAATCTTGGCATTTGCGATCGCTACTTTACCTTTGACGGCTCTAAGTCTGGCTTCTAAATTAATATCATCAACGCCCCGTTGTAATTTGGCATCAATTTTGCCGTCAACGTTGCTATCAATGCGACTAAGAAAGAAGCTAGCCACAGAAGCAATCGAGCTGATATCTTTACCCTGTGCCAAGCGTTTTTCTAAGCCCCGCATATAAGCCTCTAATGTCTTGATATAGCTTTGCACAGAAAATAGCAGAGTAATATTCACATTAATGCCTTCAGATATTACCTGTTCAACTGCTGGCAATCCTGCCTCTGTACCAGGGATTTTTATCATGACATTTTCCCGCCCAATTTCTTGGAAATACCGCCGGGCTTCTGCTATTGAGGCTTGGGTATCATGGGCGATGGTTGGGGGTACTTCAATACTCACATAACCATCTTGTTTATTTGAGGCTTCATATACAGGGCGCAAAATATCACAGGCATTGCGGATATCTGCAAACACTAGGGATTCATAAATTTTGTATGTGGGTAGTTTTGCCTGAATGCCGGCTTCGATATCAGCATCATAAATCGCATTATCTGCGATCGCTTTTTCAAAGATAGCTGGATTGGAGGTAATACCACAAATTCCTTGATTTTCAACTAGGTTTTTGAGTTCCCCTGATTGAATAATGTCCCGGCTCAAATTATCCATCCAAATACTTTGGCCGTATTGTTTAATTTCTAATAGATGATTGGTGGCCATAGCTTTTGTCTGACTCCATTAATGATGTTTCTAAGTGAATTTGACCAAACTCATCAAAATCAAAAGTTTTGATGGTGACTTTTGCATTTTTGCGTCGTTATTCACTTATTGCATCGGCCAGGTGAGATAATCTGAGTGCTGTTAGCGGTAGCGCGGCGTTTAGCCGGTACTCAGTAAAAGATACTGATACTATACTCACTCATTTCCTGCCTTTTGCCTTCTGCCTCCTCAATGACCATTTTGAATAAACGACTCTACTTTGGCGACATCCTCTTTGCTACCAATAATTAATGGAGTGCGTTGATGTAGTTTTGTCGGTACTACGTCCAATATATCTACTAATCCTGTAGTAGCACGACCGCCAGCCTGTTCCATCAAAAAGGCCAGAGGAGCAGATTCATATAACAAGCGCAATTTACCTTCTGGTTTTTGAATTGTGCCTGGGTAAATAAATACACCACCTTGTAACAGAATCCGGTGTATATCACTTACCATTGCGCCACTGTAGCGAGATGTGTAACCTTCTGTGCGATGGACGTAACGGATGTATTCCCGGTAGGATTCTTCCCATTGCCAAAAGTTACCTTCGTTCACGCTGTAGATGGGGCTATGGTTGGGAATCCTAATATTTTCTTCAGTGAGGATAAACTCTCCCAAGCTGGGATCTAGGGTAAAAGAATGAACTCCTTTGCCAATGCTATAGACCAGCATGGTGCTAGGCCCATAAAGTATGTACCCCGCAGCAATTTGCTTGCGTCCGTTCGTAAGCAGGTCTTTAGCCTGACCATCACTATCGTCTCCTTCTTGTTGACGAATCGCAAAAATAGACCCCAAACTCAGATTAGTATCAGTGTTTGATGAGCCATCAATGGGGTCATATAGCAGGGTATAGCGACCTATGGGGCAATTTTCGGGAATGTAATAGGGTTCATCCATTTCCTCGGAAGCTAGGCGACAAACTAAGCCGCTTTGCTTAAATACTGAGATAAATACGTCGTTGGCGTAGACATCCATCTTTTTGACGGATTCTCCTTGCACATTGACTTCCCCAGTAAATCCCAGAACGCCTTCCATTAGACCGGCACGACTGAGGCGACGCGCAACTAGTTTGCCGGCTAAAGCAATCCGATTCATCAGCGCACTTAAATCTTGCGCATCTGGGGAAAAACTCTGAAGTTGCTGTAGTACGTGACGTGATAAGGTTGTACAATCACGATCTAGGCTTTTGTCTGTAGCGTCGTTCATCGACATCTCTAAAGGTTCTGACGCTTTAGTCATTTTCGTTACTTCCTAGGGACTGGGTGTTTGTTAGTTGGGTGAGTCAGTTTCATTATGGCAACTTATAGCTGCTGCCTCTATCTTAGAAAGGTAATTTGATAACTTAGATGTGATTTTAGATAAACTAAAGGAATCAATTTTTTTGGCTGCCATGCTTGGGGCGATCGCCATCGCAGAAAAATGAGTTTGAGTCACTATACTTAGTGTTTATTGCAGCCAAAGAAACCAACTTCACTTAGCAATACAAATTTTTCAACCAAAAAAAATCCGACGAGTTATTAGAAATTTTTGCCTAAAGTTAACTGGTCGGATTGGTATTGTCAATTTGTTAATAATGGCTGATTATTGCTAGCACTTCATAGCAGAATCAACACTTCAATCCTTTGAAGGTAAAGATACAATGCACACAAATTTTAGTAGAGAAGAATATTTTTTCCTTTGTGTTTTGGTGTTTAAAAAATGATTTTTTTTACCACAGAAATAGGAAAAAAATCATGTTTCTACTCGTGACACTTGGAAAGGTAAACTTCACGCCTATGGACGTTGCGCTACTCTAAACAATAGTGCTAAAATTCGTAGCCAGATTAAAAGTCTTGTCTTTTGTTCCAACCACCTCGGCGGTCATCTTCTCGCGGTTTCGCTTTGTTGACTCTAAGTTGACGACCCATCCATTCTGCACCATCTAATTCAGTAATAGCTGCATCCTCTTGGGTGTCTTCATTCATTTCAACAAAAGCAAAACCACGCATCCGACCAGTTTCACGGTCAGTAGGTAAAACAACTCTTTTGACTTCGCCGTAGTCTGCAAATACGGCTTTCAAGTCTGCTTCGGTAGCTTGGTAAGAGAGATTTCCAACGTAGATAGTCATGTGGGATCAAGTAATTGTCAAAAACAGAGCAAGTAGTTCAGCGATAAAACAGATTGCAAAGCTTGCATAGTCTCTTTTAAGTCACAGATGGCAAGTGTTGTAAGGCAGCATTCATATTGCTAGCATGAGCTTCAACTAATCCTCCTCTGCTTCTGAACTAAAGCATACGCTCATATAATAACTGATTGTGACATTTTTCAAAGTGAGAGATTTTACAAACTTTCAATAAAATACAATTAGCAACTCTTATATGTTTGATAGTTCAGATAATTTTGTTTTCTAAAATACAATTTTCAGAATATTAGCACTCCTCGAAATAGAATTTTGAGGGTTCTTGGTTCAGTAAACCAACTTATTTAAGATCCGGCGATTGCTGTTTATCTTAAGTAAGCCGTGGGAATAAATAAAACTATGTTAAACAATGTAAAGTTATCGGAATTGATTTCTTAGTCAGGGATTTAGTTCTAAAAAAAGGGCTAAATCCCTGACTATAAATCTTTAATTATTTACACTTTGCCATTACGATCATCTTGATCTGGCGTAGAACCAGGAATAACTGGTTGAAGTAGAGGTGGTTCAGATGAGACAGGCGTATCACTAGAATTAGTTTCTACTTCATTTTTGTTAGGCTTTGGTGTCTGCTGAGGATTAGATGCTTGTTGCTGCTCAAGTTTTTGTTGTGCGATTTTTTGATCAACTTGCTGCATTAGTTGTTCAATTTTTTGTGCTTGCTCAAGATTACCTTGCTCGCGGTATTGGTTATGGGCGCGTTTTAAGGCACTGCTAGCTTTTTTTAGGTCGCCTTGATTGTATAAAGTGACACCTAAATTATAATAAGCTGAGGTATTTTTAGGATCTTGACGAACAGCCTGCGTATAAACTGTAATAGCTTCAGCAGTTTGACCTTGAAGTGCCATCAGACTCCCTAAATTACTGTAAGCGGCGGCATTTTTGGGATCTAATTTAAGAACTTGCTGATAAGAGGCGATCGCTTCTTCCATTTTGCCAGATTCTTGCAGGGCGATCGCTAGATTATGATAGGCATTAGCATTGCTACTATCAAAATTAATTGCTTGTTGGTAAGCTGCGATCGCTTCTGGTAGTTCTCCTTGTTCATAGAGTAATAAACCCAAATTGTATTGAGTTGTTGCCCTGGTTGGATCTACTACCAAAGCTTGACGATAAGCTGTAATAGCTGCTTCTTTTTGTCCTTGGCGATGCAATGCTAACCCTAAGTTGTAATAAGCTTCTCCCAGATTGGGGTTAATTCTAATCGCCTCACCATATTCCTGCACAGCTACATCTAGACGATTTTGCATGAGGAAAATATTACCCAGATAATTCCTTGCCATGCCAATATTTGGATCTTGCTGCAATGCTTGACGAAAAGCATATTCTGCACCTGGCCAGTCGCTGCGGTTGTAGCGCGTCACTCCCTGTTGGTAAAAAATAGCCGCATCTAAATCCTGAGAGATAGAAGTTTGTGCGAGTACCTTACCTCCTGGCAAATTAAAAACCGTCGGTGCAGCCAACATCAAAACAGCAGAGGCAGCACAGAGAAGTCCTAACGGTGGCTTTTGCCAACGGGAAATGCGATGACAGGTGATGGAAGAAAAACCGTATAACCACTGTTTCAAAAGATGTTCTTTATACATAATGGAATCTCTGCACGAAGGTTTAGATCCTTATAAGTCAGAGTACCCACCACTACATGAAAAATTAAAAGTTGCACAAGAAAAATTTGTAAAGAGACTGGGAATTGGGCATTGGGAAAAATACTACCCCTTTCTTTTATCTAAAATCAGCACTCATCACTCCCCACTCCCCACTCAGCACTCAGCACTCAGCACTCTCTTAGCTTCTGGCAAAATTAACATGGCATCACCAAAAGAATAAAACCGATATCGAGAAGCGATCGCTTGCTGGTATATATTTAATAACCTCTGTCTGCCTATGAGCGCACTAACCAGCATTAGTAAACTAGAACGGGGTAGATGAAAGTTAGTAATTAAACCCTCCACGACTCGCCATTGGTAGCCAGGATAAATAAATAAGTTGGTTTTTCCACAAAAAGGTTGCAAATCTCCAGATGCGGCGGCTGCACCTTCTAAAGCGCGTACTGCTGTCGTTCCTACAGCGATAATGCGACCCCCTGCGGCTTTGGTGGCGCGAATTTTCTCTACAGTATCGGCGGGAACTTCAATCCATTCTTCGTGCATTTCGTGGCTGGTGACATCTTCCACTTCCACAGGGCGAAAAGTTCCTACACCAACGTGCAGAGTAATAAAAGCTTGGTCGATATTGCGATCGCCTAAATTAGCAATTAATTCTGGTGTAAAGTGTAACCCAGCTGTTGGAGCTGCGATCGCTCCTGGTTGTTCGGCGTAAACAGTTTGATACTGTTCATCTGCTGCTTGGGATGTAGTAATGTAAGGCGGAAGCGGGATTTCACCGAATTTATCTAAAACTTTGATTAAAGATTGATTATCTGGTATGTCAAATTGCAATAAGCGTCCGCCTGTGTCTTTGTCTGTTTCTAAGACGGTAGCTGTTAGCTGGGGATTGGGGACTGGGGACTGGGAATTGGGGATTGGGGAGAGAGGAAATTTTCCTGGTTCAAAAAAGATTTTACTTCCTGTTTTAAACCGTTTTCCGGGTTTAACTAGGGCTAACCAACAGTTATGCTGGCGTTCTTCTAGGAGTAAAATTTCTACTTCTGCACCAGTTGACTTACGTCCATAAAGTCTTGCTGGAATGACTTTGGTGTTATTCATGATTAACAAATCTCCAGGGCGCAGGAGGTCTGGTAAATCATGAAAAATGCGGTGTAATGGTGCTGTTGTGTTACCTGTCGCCTGAGAATTAACTACCAACAAACGAGAACTATCTCTAGGAACCGCCGGATTTTGAGCAATCAGTTCTGAAGGCAGTTCATAATCATATCCAGCTAATGAACAATCTAAATTTGTATCTTGTGTTGCTTGTTTAGACATTTGAATGTGATTGACTTGTAATACTAGCTGTTCTATTGAAAGAGTGCTGTTAGCGGTAGCGCGGCGTTTAGCCGATTGTGAGTAATGAGTAATGAGTAATGTTAGCGGTAGCGCGGCGTTTAGCCGGTGCTGAGTAAAAATCCTAGTCCATAGTCCCTAGTTCTTATTCACTAGTACAGCACGGCGTAAATCAAGCTACCATCTCACACAAGCAAAATTCTTCATTTTTGACTTTTGACTTTTGACTTCCGCGTAGCGGTGCTAGTCCCTTGCTTAGACTACAAGAATCAGTGACGCGTAGACAATAATATAAAAATTGGGTAAAACTCCCCATGCAAAGACGGGGGCTTTTACCCTACCGAAAGTAGGGATCAATTTAAGAAGATAGAAATGTAGGATTGGCTTTGATCCAAAAGCATTATGATGGAATACTTGTATTATCTGGCAAATGCCAGTCTCACCCTGAGAGTTGTTCAACACTTGCACGCTAGACCTAGAACTCCTGTTTCGTTCGTCACCGTGATTCATCAAATTGATGGTTGGGTGGTGAGGATCAAACTAAAAGGTCAAATTTCGCCCCAAGAGGATGGAGATATTCGAGCTTTTCTCAATGAAATGGGAATTAGCTATGAGCCGCCGATGCGGGTACAAATGGCACTTTGGAGTTTAGAAGCTGGGCAATGCCCTGTTGATGTGATGCGCCGCTATCAAGTAGCGATCGTTTCTCACGGTAGCCCAGAAAGAGAGGAAATAGAGGCTTTCCGACAACAGTTTGTCCGGGGGTTGGGTTATTGTCCAGAAACTCTGGCCTGAAAGGGAACAGAGAACAGGGAACAGGTGACAGGAAAAACTAGATTAGACAAAATTCTAGTTAGCCCTTTACCTCTTTTCATAAAAACTTATGTATTTAAAAATGTTACATACAATTCGGTAATTGGTAATTGGTGATAGAGATATTTCATCCATAACCAATTACCGATCGCCTCTAATCAATCACATCGAAAGCAGCCGGAATATATTCTTGTAACTGAAATTGGTATCCTGCACCCGATGAGATGGCTAGGGCTTCTGGAATGACTTTGTGATGAGCGTACTGTTGCGAAATTGGCTGACAACGAACGATCGCCACATCAAAGCGACAGGAGCAATTTGCTTTCTCCGGGTATTTGGCTAAAAATATGCCAGCAGTCCGTCCGATTTTCGCCTGTTTTTTAGGGGTAATGGCATTTTTACCCCAGGAATCCCAATTACCGATACTACGGGTTTTAACTTCTATAAAAGCCAGTGTAGAGTCTATTTGGTTTCTTGTTGTATTGGGATACTGAGCGATAATATCAATTTCTCCCCAACGACAACAAAAACGCCGTTGTATAATTAACCAACCCGTAGATTGTAACCATTGAGTTACGAGGTCTTCTCCTAATTCCCCAATATCGGCATAATGTGATGGAGGAGGATTTACCATTGGCTGGGAATAGCATGAATTTTAAGTTATCTAAGTTAAGCGATTGGCTATACTGTACTTTTCCTGCGGAAAATTACGGAAACAGCGATCGCGTATTAGCTTCTAAACTCGATTTATCTTCTACTCGCTTCGAGTTAGGGCATAAAAAATATCATCGAATTTTGACCAATATACTTAGTTTATTGCTGTGCATAGCAGTCGGCATTACGGCAATTGCCGGTTTTTCTCCCACAGCTTTAGCACTTGAGTACAACAAAGAAATTTTAATAGAGGCTGATTTTTCAGGGCGTGATTTAACAGACTCTAGTTTTACGAAAGCTAACTTGCGTCAAAGTAACTTTAGTAACTCTAATTTACGGGGTGTGAGTTTCTTCGCGGCCAATTTAGAGTCAGCCAATTTACAGGGAGCAGACCTAACAAATGCTACCCTAGACTCAGCTCGTCTCATCAAAACTAATTTAACAAATGCTGTATTGGAAGGAGCATTTGCGGCTAGTGCCAAGTTTGACGGCGCAATTATTGATGGAGCAGATTTTACTGATGCGCTATTACGTCAGGATGAACAAAAAAAATTGTGCAAGCTAGCTAAAGGTACTAACCCAACTACTGGACGTGACACACGGGATAGTTTGTTTTGTCCTTAGTCTTAATACATATTAAAAAATAAACCCCCAATTTCTTCAAGAAATTGGGGGTTTGCTATAAGTATTTTCTAATACTTATCTTTTGGTAATTCTACTAATATCTGGCTGGTACTGTTGGTTGGTGATGTGGGAGGGACTATTGGTTGTGGATCTATGAGTGTAGCCTCACCATCCTTATTGGTTTGATTCCATAAAATCATTGACAGTAACCCATCAACTAAACCGTTGGTGCTGCCATTGCTACCGCCCACTAAGATATCAGGAATTAAGCGGACATTGCGATCGCCAATAATCTGCATGAGTTGCATGGCTGTATAACCTTGTGTTCCCAAGGCTTGCACACCAGTACGGTAGGTTTCAGCTTTGGCATTACCTGTGGCGCGAATCCCTTCCGCTTCTGCGATCGCTTTGAGTTTGGTAGATTCTGCTTCCCCATTGGCGTGCTTAATGTTTGCTTGGGCTTTCAGTTCCGCAATCTGCACGCTTTGCTCTGATTTCACCATTTCTTGTTGAATATCAGCCAAAGCTGTCTCCCGCACAAGTTTCTGGCGTTGGGTTTGTGCCATTTGCTGCACTTCGTAAGTTTTGCGTTCTTCTTCAGCAATCTTACGTTCTGTTTGGGTTAACATCAGCGATGCTGGCGGCTGAATATCACCAATTAAGGTATCTATTGCTTGCACGTCATAAGCTCGCAATGCTGCCTTAATATACTCTGAGGCTTCCACTTGGCGTTCACTCCGAGCGTTTAAAAAGTCTAGCACGGTGTAATCTTGGGCTGAGTTGCGGAAATAATTACCAATGCTGGGTTCAAGGACGTTATCAACCAAGTTTTGCATTGCACCCACGCGGGAAATTACCTTCGGTGCATCCAACGCGCCGACATGGATGATTTGCGATACTTCTAAATCAAAGGCGAAACCATCTTTAGAACGTACCGTTAAAGATTCTAAATTCGCGTCGTATTTATGCCTTTCTGTGCGTCCTGACCAGTTTAATACGATGTTAGTAGTTGGTACTAACTCTACTTTCATGATGCGGGTGTTAATAGGATGTTTACCTGGATACAGAGGTTCAACCCAGACACCCTTATGACCAGGATTCACTAAGTTACCGTGGGTAAAAGCTGCACCACTCACATCTTCTTGGGCTTTACCGACGAAAGAAATTACCACACCTACATAGCCAATGGGAATTTCCGTCATTGGTACTTGTTCAACGTTGACAAGCCAGGGATTGAGATTCCAAGAACCAGAAAGCAGAATTTGCTCTTGTAAACCCCTGCGTCCCCCACCATCCAAAAATTTCTGACCGTTTTGGAAGTTATCGTGTCCTGTAATCACTGTACCGGCAATTTCACCTCCGGATATCGGCATCCCATCTAAGGTGGTGACGATGCCCACTTTATCAGATGCCACAGTATACACGCGTAACTGTTCGGGAGTCATACCGTGAGTAGTGGCGTTGGCAGCCATGATTACTTTAAACAGGGCAGTGTTGATCCGGTATGTACCAGCAGTGATAAACCCCATTTGCCGCCCTTTTTCGCCTCCTTGGGTGAGGAATTTTCGGGCATCTTGAAAATTATCACAGCTAACGATTTTACCTAATATCCGTTCTGGTGGATTAGATTCGCCATCAGCAGCGACAATAACCGCAATTTCACCTTGAGGAACAACAACAACTGTCTCTTTGCGTACCGAATATTGCCAAGGCCAATAACCCCAGTGCCAACCAGGTGCTAAGGTGTCAGCTTGCAAACCTGCTTCACCGTTGAGGGCAATTAGCTGTCCGGCTGGTAGACCTTTTCCAGAAATAGTAAATTTTTTGACAACAACGCCAACTTCTCGTTCGCCAATAACTACTAATCCACCAAAGAACAGGGGAAAAAAGATGACTAAACCACCAACCACCACAATGGGGACAAGCAATACAGGATCAACTCCAACTGCTTGATATTGCCTGTTGCTGATTTGTAATTGAGCAATATTTGGTTGTGTCTGCTCCAGTGGGACTGATGCAGAGGCAATTTCTTCTAAAGTAGATGTTTTTACATTAGTAGCGGTAGCAGAGTTAACACTACCAGCTAATGCTAAGGAAGCTATAAATGTAGTTGCAAAACAAGCTAATTTATTTTTTTTAGTCTTACCAAGGGAAGATGAAAAATTTTTCATAATTTGCGCCCTTCTGGGCAACTAATTATCTAAAGTATCACTTCACTTGCTAAAGACAGGTTTTCTTAAACTTGGTGTAATTTTTTTGATTTATGCCTATCGTAACCAGCAGTTTTGCGTACAAGAAATGGGAAGTGTGAACCAAGACTAAGTAAGTCGGTGGTAATCAACCCAACCATGTTAAGTAATATAAATTTATTGTGATCGCTTTCTTTAGTCCGAAACAAAGGACTAAAGTCCTTACTACAAACCTTTAATTATTTATGCCGTTCTGACTTGAAAATACTTTGCGCTGAAATTCTGGTGCTAATTCCTAGAAAAACGGGAAAATTAGGGCAAAAGGCGGTAGAAAATTATATTGTGTTAATTAGGGTTATTCAGGGTAGCAAAAATAACTATTCTGTTGAAAAATGCCAAAAAGCTTATTAAAGAAGCTTTCTTACCTCCTGCCTTCACCAGATTAACAGGACTTATGACTATAGATTTACGGGAATTCTTTAAAGCGACAGACCCTAGCCGGACTCTGTTTATTCAAAATAGCTCAGATAGTAAGTATTATATTGATTTCTCATCGGTGCGAGGCGGTGATATTATTCAAACCCTCAAGAAAAGGATTACCTTTTTTCAGCCAGATGAACCTACCTGCACCTTATTTACTGGACATATCGGCTGTGGGAAATCTACGGAACTGATTAGACTACAGGCTGAATTAGAAAGTTTAGGCTTTCATGTAGTGTATTTTGAGTCTACCGATGACTTAGAAATCACCGATGTCGGTATTGCTGATGTGTTGCTGGCGATCGCGCGCAGAATTAGTCAAAGTCTCGATAAAATTATTCTGGAGGATACTAACAAGTTTAATTCTTTGCTGCAAGGTGCGTTGCAGTTGTTAAACTCCGAGGTGACGGGGTTAAAAGCTAAAGTTCCTGGGGTGGGTGATGTCGGCTTTAGTGCGGAGAAAGAAAAACTATCGCTGTCGGTAGGTATTGGCGAAATCACCACCAAGATTAAAAGCGATCCTCGACTGCGGGAGAAAATCAATCAGTATCTTGCACCGCAGAAGATTCAGCTATTAGAAGCTATTAATCAAGAATTATTGCAGCCGGCGATCGCAAAACTCAAGCAGCAAGGTCAAAAAGGACTAGTGGTGATTGTCGATAACCTCGACCGCATAGATAATAGTCCCAAGCCTTGGGGAAGACCACAACAGGAATATTTATTTGTAGACCAGGGTGAATATCTCACCAAGCTGAATTGTCATCTAGTCTACACCATGCCCCTGTCTCTGAAGTTTTCCAACGATTACGGCACACTCACCCAGCGATTTCACGACGACCCCAAAGTATTACCGATGGTGTCTGTACAGTATCCTGATGGGAGTATCCATCAAGAGGGGATGGGATTAATGCAGCAGATGGTTTTAGCTAGAGCATTTCCCGACTTGCAACCAGTAGCACGCTTAGAAAAGATTACCGAGATTTTTGACAGTGTTAGCACCCTAGAACGTTTATGTATTATGAGTGGTGGTCATGTGCGGGACTTACTCCGGCTCTTGAATACCTGGATTATGGAAGAAATGTCACTCCCCCTCACCTGTAAAACCTTAGAGCAAGTCATTCGTTCTCGCCGCAATGAAATGATGTTACCAATTTCCGAAGAAGAATGGCGATTATTAAGGGATGTCAAGCGGAAGAAAAAAGTCAGCGATGACCAAGGATACCAAAAATTAATCCGCAGTCGCTTTGTCTTTGAATATCGAGAAAGCGGCGAGTCGTGGTTTGATGTTAATCCCATCTTGGCTGAAGCTAGGGAGTTAACCAGCCTTTAGGTTTGTAGTAAGCACTTTAGTGCTTATTACACCAAAGCACTGAAGTGCTTACTACGAACTAAATTAGCTTTATGAGTCAACAACAACCAGAAGATAATCTAATCAATAGCGATCGCTCTGTTGCAAAATTAGCTTGGGCGATTGAAAATAGCGTGGGACAGTTCAAGCTGATTTTGGCACGGTGTAATTATAGTAAATTGCGCGATCGCTTGATCACAAGATTACAGGAAATCTGCCAAGTTGAAATTCAGGTTTTAGTAGTCCAGCAGTTTCACAGAACTCTGTTCACAGCTATTCAGGAAACCTTTGGCGAAAACATCTCTGGCTGTGTGATGGTTGTCGGCTTGGAGAGTGTGCAGGATTTATCGCAGATGTTAACTGCTGCTAATCAGGTCAGGGAAGAATTTCGTCAGCATTTTAATTTCCCTTTGGTAGTGTGGATTGATGATGCCATTTATCAACAATTCATGCAAATTGCCCCAGATTTAGAAAGTTGGGCAATTACTAAAAGCTTTGATATTAACAAACAAGAATTAACAGATTTTATTATCACCACTGCCAATCAATGGTTTAATAATCAACTTAATTTGAATTTTTATGAATATCTAAAACTAGAAACTGAATTAACAGCCGCAAAAAAAGAACTAATAGGTAATTCCCTCGACCCTTCACAAGAAAACCCCTCTCCAAACCTCTCCCCTACAAGGAGAGAGGCTTTTCCTGTTCCCCCTTCCCTAGTAGGGAAGGGGGTTAGGGGGTTAGGTCAATCCCCTAATTTAGAAACCAATGCCTTTATAGAATCCCTATTAGGGTTAACAAAACAGATTAATAATCAAAAAGATGTCGCCATCCAGCATTATCACACAGCGTTAACCCTGTGGCAGCAAAACAATAATCTAGAATGGCAAGTAAAAATCCTGGGTGAGAAGGCTTTTTGTGCGTATCTCGAAGCCGTTAAAAAACAAGATAAAGAGCATTTAGCTTGGCAGGCAACACGGCAATATATTACAGAATATATTCAATTAAGCACTCAAATTAATCGCCTAGATATCATTGCTAATTCTCTTAATAAACTCGGTGATATTCTCCAAGAATTAGAACTTTGGCAACAATTAAAAATCTTTGCTGAACAATCTTTATCTATTCATCAAACAAACAACCAGCAAAGAGAATTAGCCAGAGATTATGGTTTTTTAGCTGAGGTAGCTTTAGCTGAAGAAGACTGGCAACAAGCAATACACTTAGTTAAACAAGCATTAGAAATTATCCCGACAATTCCTAGTCAGTCTTTAGATCATAGATTGACAAAGTCCGTTCAAACTTATGACTTAAATTTATATAAATTTATCTTGAGTCGCGCTCAATATCGTTTGGGTAACACTCAAAATGCCATTCGTAACTTAGAAACTGCCAAAGATGGGGCAAATCCCCAAGAAGATGTCAGACTTTATATTGATATTCTCAATCAGTTACAGCAATTTTATTTTGAACAGAAAGAACATCTCAAAGCTTACAACATTAAACAGCAACGATGCTCCATAGAACAACAATTTGGCCTGCGAGCTTTTGTTGGTGCAGGGAGATTAGAAGCTAGTAGACAAACATTTGTAGAGACGTTATACACAACATCTAATATATCCCCAGAAATTTCCGCCTCTGGTCGTCAATTAGATGTAGAAAGATTAGTCGAACGCCTCAACAATGATGATTATAAGTTGATAGTTATTCATGGTCAGTCTGGAGTTGGGAAAAGTTCCCTTGTCAACGCCGGTTTAGTTCCAGCCTTGCAACAACAATCAATTCGCGCCAAAGATAATTTAGTCATTGTCATGCGCGTTTACACCAACTGGGTGGAAGAGTTGGGACGGTTGTTGGGATTGGGGACTGGGAATGTTGACGTTTCGAGTTCCGAGGTTCACATTTCAGCCTCAGAGGCTCACATTTCGAGTTCAAAGGTTCACAGTTCAGCTTCAGAACCTGAAGATTCTCGTTTTGAACATCAAACTCCGAGTTCCGAGGTTCACAGTTCAGCTTCAGAACCTGAAGATTCTCGTTTTGAACATCAAATTCCGAGTTCTGAACCCGAACATTCTCACTTAGAACCCGAACATTCTCACTTAGAACCCGAACGTTCTCATTTAGAACCCGAACATTCTCGTTTAGAACCCGAACATTCTCACTCAAACCTTAATTCCTCCCCTGCTCCCCCTGCATCCCCTGCTCCCCTGCTCCCCTGCTCTCCTACACCCCCACACCCTTACACCCCTACACCCCTACTTCCCTCTTCCCTCCTCAACTCATTGCGCGAAAAAGAACAACGCAACCTCCGCACGGTGCTAGTTTTTGATCAATTTGAGGAATTTTTCTTTGTTTACACCGAACCAGCACAACGTAAGCAGTTCTTTGAGTTTTTGGGGTCATGTTTAGAGGTTCTGTCAGCCAAAGTTATTTTATCTTTGCGGGTTGATTACATCCATTACTTGCTGGAATGTAATGATTTGCCCAACTTTCAGATTATTGCTAATGACATTCTCAGTAATAATGTGCTTTACAAGTTGGGGAATTTCTCCCCCGACGATACGAAGTCAATTATTGAGTGTTTAACTGCAAATACTAATTTTCGCTTAGAACCTGCTTTAGTTGATGCACTGGTAGATGACTTAGCGGGAGATTTTGGTGAAGTGCGTCCCATTGAGTTGCAAGTAGTAGGGGCGCAATTGCAAACTGAGAACATCACTACTTTAGAAAAATATCGGCAGTTCGGCACTAAACAAGACTTGGTGCAGCATTATTTAAATGAAGTTATTCATGACTGCGGGGAAGAACATCAGCAGTTGGCGGAATTTGTGCTGTTTTTACTGACAGATGAAAGAGGAACTCGTCCGTTAAAGACTCGCTTGGAGTTAGAACAGGATTTGCAGAGTTTGGGTGTAGAGATATCAAATATAGAGACATCAAAAGATAGTAGGTTGGGTAGAGCGCAAGCGAAACCCAACAAAGGGGCGAAAGTGTTGGGTTTCGTTCCTCAACCCAACCTACAAAACACAACGTCTTTAGATTTGGTATTAGAGATTATTGTCAAATCAGGCTTAGTGGTGTTGCTACCAGAGAACCCCGCCGACCGTTATCAACTGGTGCATGACTATTTAGCCAACTTTATCCGTCAGCAACAAGAACCGAAGTTAAAACAGGTAATGGCGGAACTGGAAACAGAGCGAGAACAACGAAAGCTGGGTGAAGCTAAACTGAATAAATTTCTCAAACGCGCCTTGTTTGGCTCGGTAGCCGCAGGTATAGGACTCGCTATTGTGACTACTTTAGCAGTGCGATCGGCTTACGAGGCAGAAAGACAAAAACAAAACGCAGAACTTAATGAAATTAACGCCTTAAATAATTCTTCCGAAGCGTTTTTTGCTTCTAACCAACACCCAGATGCTTTGATGGAAGCATTAAGAGCAGGTGACAAACTCAAAATTACGGACTGGAAACAGGAAGTAAGCAATACCAAAATACAAACTACGGCAACCTTACGCCAAGCAGTTTATTTAAAACCAAACGAAAATAAAGAAAATCGTAGCTTTGAAGTTAATACCTTAGAAGGTCATAGCGATTTGGTCATTAGCGTCGTCTACAGCCCTGATGGCAAACACTTAGCTTCCGCAAGTAGTGACAAGACCATCAAAATCTGGGATATCAGCACAGGTAAGTTGCTGAAAACTCTTGGTGGTAACTTTTTATTTTTTAATA